>NZ_JBHVMF010000024.1:0-136976 GCF_042797055.1 Streptomyces sp. NPDC057854 | reverse complement strand
GCGGAACCCCCGGCGACAGCGGTCGCCGGGGGTTCCGCCGTACCCGGGCGTACCCGGCGGTCGCGTCCGGGGCGTGGTCCGCGCCGTCCCACCATCGGGTGAGATTCACGGGGGCGGACGAGGCCGTTCCGCCCGCGCGGGGGGCGTGCCGGAACGGTCCTCCCGGGGGAAAGCGCCCCGGTGGGAAGGGGGAAACGGTCACCCCGCCGTCACCTCGGGGCGGGCCCTCCGTCACCCTCCGGAAGCCTCGCAGGAGATTTGCCTTCGTTCGGGGGCCTTGCCACTATGTGGCGCTCGACTGTCAACCCCCAGAACGGAAGCCGGGATTGTCGTGAGTGACGCCTTGCTGCCCTACGCGGTGGGTGCCGCGAAACGAGCCCGGCGGGTGGCGGTGCGGATGCGCCGCCGGGTCGAACGGCTCCACACCGCCCCGGCGTTCGGCGGGGGGATCCCGCCCCGGCCCGCGCTCCGGCCGCTCCACCTCTCCGTCCTCGGCGGCCGCACCCTCAACGTCGCCCTGCTCGCGCCCCCCGCCACCGGCATCGCCGCCGCACGGCTCGAACTGGCCCGCGGCGGACGCGTCCACCGGCTGCCGCTGGAGCTCGAACCGCAGCCCGACGGCACCCGGCTGCTCACCGCGACCACCGCACTCCGCTTCGCGGACGCGCCCGACGGTCGCGGCCTCGCGCTCACCGCCGGCCTGTGGCGGGTCGCGACCGTGCTCACCGGCCCCGACGGCCAGGAGACCCGCACCGGCGTCGCCGCCGTGGCGCTCCCCGCGACCGACGGCCCCGTCGCCCCCGTGTCGCCGGACCCCGAGCGCGGCGCCCACTTCCGCCTGATGCGCTCCGTCGACGGCTTCGCCGTGCTGAAGGTCCGCGCCCCCGCGCACCAGGCCGAGCTCGACACCTTCGCCCTCCGCTGGGACCGGATCACGGTCCGGGGCCGGGTCGTCGCCCCGCAGGCCCCGCCCGCCGCGTACACCGCCCAGGCGGTCCGGCGCGGCGGCGGCGCGATCGTGCAGGCCCCGCTGGAGTGGGACGGCGACCGCTTCGCCTTCGACCTGCCGCTCGCCGGCATGGTCTCCGGCCGCCGCGCCCACCGCTGGGACATCCAGCTCCAGCAGGGGCGGGCCGGCCTCAAGATCGGCCGCCGGCTCACCGACCTGCGCCGGCGCGACCAGGTGATCCGCACCTCGTTCCGGATCATCGCCCTGGAGGACGGCTCGCTCCTCCGAGTGCATGCCTACATCACCTCGGCCGGGGCGCTCGCCGTCTCCTGCGTCGGGTTCGAAGGCGCCCCCGACGGCGCGGAGGAACGCGTATGAAGATCACCATCCTGCTGACCTGGGGCGACGCCATGGGCGGCACGGAGATGGCCGCCTACACGCAGGCCGCCCAGCTGGCGCCCCGTCACGAGGTCGAGATCCTCAGCGTGTTCCGGACGGAGGAGGAGCCGTTCCTGCCGGAGGCGAAGGACGTGCCCGTCCGCTACCTGGTGGACCGCACCGGCCGCTCGCCCCGCCCGGTCCGCCCGTCCACGCTCACCGCCGCCGAGTGCGAGGCCCTCGCCAAGCTGCCCAGCGAACTGATCGCGACCGCCTGGGAGCCCACCTTCGACCGGCTCTCCGACATCGAGATGACCGCCGCCCTGTCGGGTCTCGACGCCGACGTCCTGGTGACCACCACGCCCGCGCTGATGGCCGCCGCCGTCGCCCTCGCCCCGGCCCGGGTCGCCGTCGTGCACCAGGAGCACCGGGTCTCGCAGCTGCGCGGCGCCACCGGCGAACCGCTCCTCACCCACGCCCCCCGGCTGGACGCCCTGGTCTCGCTCACCGAGCTGACCACCGACTGGTTCGCCGAGTCCCTGGGCGCCGCCGCCCCGCGCCTCGCGACCATCCCGAACGCGATGCCCGAGGGCTACCGGCCCCGCTCCGACCTCGGCTCGAAGACCGTCGTGGTGGCCGGCCGGCTGGTCCCGGAGAAGCAGCTCGACCACGCGATCCAGGCGTTCACGGAGGCCGCGGGCGAGCACCCCGGCTGGCGGCTGCGGATCTTCGGCGACGGCCCGCAGCTGGCCGCCCTGCGCCGGCTCGTCGAGGGGCTCGGCGTGCACGACCGGGTCGAACTCGTCGGCCGCAGCCGCCGGATGGCGGAGGAGTGGGCGACGGCGGCGATCTGCCTGATGCCCTCGCGCGTCGAGTCGTTCGGCCTGGTGATGCTGGAGGCGTTCACCGCGGGCGTCCCGGTCGTCGCGTACGACACGCTCACCGGACCCTCCCAGATCGTCCGCCACGAGGTGGACGGCCTGCTGGTGCCCGCCGACGACATCGCCTCGCTGGGCGCCGCGCTCTCCCGCCTGATGGGCGACGACGAACTGCGGACCGCCTACGGCGCCGCCGCCCGCGCCGGGGCCCGCGAGCGCTTCGCCCCGGAGGTCGTCACCGGCCGCTGGGACGAGCTGTTCACCGCGCTGGCCGCCGAGGACCCGGCCGCCCGCGCCGCCGCCCGCGCCGACCGCGCCGCCCACCGCGTCGCGGCCGGCGGCAGCCGCAGCTTCGCCGTCGCCGCGCCGATCAGCAGGCTCTCGCCCTCCGCGGACGAGCAGAAGGCCCGCGAGGTCATCCTCCAGGCCAAGGACCCGAAGACGCTGGTCCGTTCGGCCGGCCGGCTCGCCGAGGTCCGCGACGACGTGCCGTCCTGGCGGATGGGCGAGATCAACCTGGAGCTCACCGCGCAGGCGCTGGAGCGGCACGGCGTCCCGTACGTCCTGCTCCACGACCCCACGACCGTCGGCCATCGCCTCGCCGTCAAGGAGCCCGACCGGGAGCGGGCCCTGCGGGCCCTCGGCACCGAACTGCACGGGCGGCCGGTGTACGCCGAGCTCGTCGCCCCGCGGACCGCCGCGCCCGGCGCCCGGCTCGCCGAGACCCTCACCCACGCCCCCGAGGTCGCCGGTGTGCGGATCTTCAAGCCGCTGGTCAGCGACAGCCGGACCCTGCGGTACGGGCCGGTGTACGGCTGCGGCGTCGAGTTCTGGACCGAGGAGGACGGCGACACCGGCTGGTACGCCGCCCCGCGCGGCACCACCCTGGTCGGCCCGCGGCTGCCGTCCCTCGACGGCGACGCCCGGATCTCCGTCGCCGGCCGGGACTACCCGACCCTGGAGGTCTTCACCAAGAAGCTGATGTGGAACGTCGACTTCCCCGTCGACGCCGTCTACACGTGGGTCGATGACACCGACCCGGTGTGGCGGGCCAAGCGCGACGCCGCCCGCCGGGAGCAGGGGCTCCCCGCCGACGACGCCCAGTCCGGCGACGTCCGCTTCCGCAACCGCGACGAACTGCGCTACTCGCTGCGCTCCCTCGCCGCGCACGCCCCCTGGATCCGGCGGATCTACCTCGTCACCGACGACCAGGCGCCGTCCTGGCTGGACACCTCCCACCCGGGCATCGAGGTGGTGAGCCACCGCGCGCTCTTCGCCGACCCGGCCTGGCTGCCCAGCTTCAACTCGCACGCCATCGAGTCCCAGCTGCACCGCATCGAGGGCCTGGCCGAGCACTTCCTCTACATCAACGACGACGTGTTCTTCGGCCGCCCGCTCGCCCCGAACAAGTTCTTCCAGTCGAACGGCAACTCGCTCTTCTTCCGTTCCCCGACGGCCGTCCCGCCCGGCGACGTCACGGAGGAGACCGAGGGCTACTTCGTCGCGGCCAAGAACAACCAGGTGCTGCTGGAGGAGGCGTTCGGCCGGGTCGCCACCCACGGCTTCCTGCACACCCCGCACCCGTTGCGCCGCAGCGTCCTCGCGGAGATCGCCGAGCGGTGGCCGGAGGAGACGGCGCGGACCGCCGCGACCCCGTTCCGCGGCCGGACCGACCTGTCGGTCACCTCGTCGCTCCACCACCACTACGCCTATCTGACGGGCAAGGCGTCGCCCGGCGGCATCTCCGCCGCGTACGCCAACATCGGCGACTACAAGCACCACGTGGCGCTCAGCCGCCTCCTCGCCGCCCGCCACCGCGACGTCATCTGCATCGGCGAGTCCGCGGAGGCGGAGGTCCCGCTGGACGAGCAGGACCGGGTGCTGCGCGCCTTCCTGGAGGCGTACTTCCCGGTGCGCTCACCGTACGAGAAGGACTGACGCGGCGGTACGACGAAGGGGGGCGCCCGGCACCGGGCGCCCCCCTTCTCCCGTGCGCTGCTAGCGCTTCTCGTACGGGCTCGGGACCGGGAAGTACGCCTCCAGGAACGGGGTGATGAGGTCCTTCTGCCCGCTCGCGTCCTGCTCCGTCGAGACCGTGTCGTTGACGCAGAAGACCGCCCGGTCGCGCTGGGCGAGCAGCCGGCCGAGCCGGGTCTCGGTCCACGGGTGGGTGAGGTCGAGGTACGCGTACGGCAGGTCGGTCGACGGCACCGCGCGGCCGGTGTGGAAGGCGTAGTAGTGGTGCAGCGAGGAGGCGATCGAGATGTCGTCGACGCTGCGGAAGCGGTTGCGCTCGGTGCGGCGGTACTCGGCGGCGAACTCCCGCTCGATCTCCTCCAGCACGCTGCGCCGCAGCGGATGCGGCATGTGCTTCATCTTCTGCACCAGGACCGAGCCGTACCGCTGCTCGATCAGCCGGCGGTTGTTCTTCCCGGCGGCGGCCACCGGCGGGTCGTCGAGGCTGCGCTCGCCGACCGGGACGAGGGCGGGGGAAGGGAAGAACTTGGTGAGGCCGCTGGCGTGGAAGAAGTCCCGGGGGGTGACCTCGCGGGAGAGCATCACGTCGTCGTTGAGGTAGAGGAAGTGCTCGGCGAGGCCGTCGATGTGGTGCAGCTGCGACTCGATGGCGTGCGAGTTGAAGGTCGGCAGCACCTCGGGGGAGCGGAAGATCTCCTTGTGCGACACGACCCGGAGGCCGGGCACGGTGGTGTCCAGCCAGGACGGCGTCTGGTCGTCGGTGACCAGGTAGACGGTCCGCACCCAGGGCGCGTAGAGGTGCAGGGAGCGCAGCGAGTAGCGCAGTTCGTCGCGGCTGAGGTAGCGGGCCGCGTTGGCCGCCTCGGCGTGGTACGCCTCGCCGGCGTACTCCGCGCGCCGCCGCAGCCACTCCGGGTCGGAGCCGTCCACCCACGTGTAGACGACGTCGACGGGGAAGGTGACCTGGTCGGTGCGGACGACGGCCGTCTCGGCGCGGGCGGGCAGCAGCGGCGCGCCGGCGGGGGCGGTGGCGGCGCCGGAGCGGACGTCGGTGAAGTCGGTGAAGCAGCACTCCGGGGCGTCCACGAGCGGGCCCTGGCGGGGGAGGACGGCGGTGACCCGGCCGGGGCGGGGCGCGGTCAGCTCGCCGTGCTCCTCGCGCCAGAACTCCACGTCGCAGCCGTACGGCTCGCCGAGCTTGAGCTGGTGGGTGGGGTCGGCGCGGTACCAGGTCAGCCGGACGACGGCGGCGGTACGCAGCCGGTGCCAGGTCCCGGCGGCGAAGCCGGGCTGCGAGGCGCGGCCCGACGGGCCGCCGTTCCCGCTGACCGGGGCCGCGTAGCCCGGCTCCCGCGCGCAGGCGGCGGCGAGGGCGGCGAGGACGGCGGCCCGGTCCTCCTCGCGCACGGCGACCGCGGAGGACGTGTCCGACTTGCCGGGGACGCAGAAGTGCGGGACGCCGGCGGCGGCGAGCGCGCCGAGCACCGCCTCCAGGTTGGCCCGGCGGGCCTTCAGCGGGGTGATGCCCTCGGCGATCAGCGCGACCCTGGGCTCGCGGCCGACGCTGATCACGGCGCGGTCCGGTCCGGCGGTGAGCGCCGCGTACCGCCGGGCCAGCCGGTTGCGGCGCAGGCGCTCGGCGGCGGCCGTCCCGCCGGCGATGCGGAGCTTCACGCGGCGGCGCAGATCGGCGTCCACCTGCGCGACGACGGCCCGTCGCACGCGGTCGGGAACGGCTCGGCGGTAGACCCCCAGCAGCCGGGGTGACTCGGGATTTCGCACTGCTGTTTACTCCTCGAACACGTACATATGCGGAGAGTGAGCAGCACCAGTATGCAGCCTCCCGGGGACACCCCCGGGGCGCGCGAACACCCCTCGCGCGCCCCCTTCCGGGCGGCGCGCGCCCGCGTCGGGACGCATGCGTTTCGACGTCGCGGCGGGCAGCAGGTACGGTGTATTTCCGCGGTGGACTTCCGCGGTGCTCAGCGACAAGGGATGTGGGGAGAGCATGACGTACCTGATCACCGGCGGTGCCGGTTACATCGGCGCGCACGTGGTCCGGGCCATGACGGCGGCGGGGGAGCGCGTGGTCGTCCTGGACGACCTGTCGACCGGATACGCCCACCGGGTGCCCGAAGGCGTGCCGCTCGTCGTCGGGTCCACCCTCGACCGCGAACTGCTCGACCGGACGCTCGCCGAGCACGCGATCACCGGGGTCGTCCACCTCGCCGCGAAGAAGCAGGTCGGCGAGTCCGTCGAGATGCCGCTGCACTACTACCGCGAGAACGTCGTCGGCCTCACCGTCCTCCTGGAGGCGGTCGCCGCGGCCGGCGTGCGCAACTTCCTCTTCTCCTCCTCCGCCGCCGTGTACGGCATGCCGGACGTCGACCTCGTCACCGAGGAGACCCCCTGCGCCCCGCTCAGCCCGTACGGCGAGACCAAGCTCGCGGGCGAGTGGCTGGTCCGCGCGGCCGGCCAGGCGCACGGCATCGCCACCGCCTGCCTGCGCTACTTCAACGTGGCCGGCGCGGCCACCCCCGAGCTCGCCGACACCGGCGTCTTCAACCTGGTGCCGATGGTCTTCGAGCGGCTCGACGCCGGCGAGGCCCCCCGCATCTTCGGCGACGACTACGCCACCCCGGACGGCACCTGCATCCGCGACTACATCCACGTCGAGGACCTGGCCGACGCCCACCTCGTCGCCGCCCGCAAGCTCGCCGAGTGGGCCGAGGCCGGCGCGCCGCGCGACCTCACCGTCAACATCGGCCGCGGCGAGGGCGTCTCCGTCACCGAGATGGTCAAGCTGATCAACGAGATCACCGAGCACACCACCGAGCCCGTCGTCACCCCGCGCCGCCCCGGCGACCCGGCCCGCGTCGTCGCCTCCGCCGACCGCATCGCCGCCGAGCTGGGCTGGAAGGCCCGCTACGACGTCCGCGACATGATCGGCTCCGCCTGGGCCGGCTGGACCGCCCGCCGCGGCGCCGCCGTCTAGCTCCTCCGGCGGCGTGCACGGCCCCCTCGTACGGACGCCCCTTCGAACGGGTGCGTACGAAGGGGCCGTCCCGTGCGGACGAGGGGGCCGTTCGTCGTGCGGGCGTCGTCCCCGCGGCACGCCCCGTTCATCTCTCGGCGATCTGATGGGCCCATGCGAGACCAGCTCGGCCAGATCATCCGCTTCGGCGTGGTGGGCGGGATCAACACCGGCACCTTCTTCGGCTGCTACCTGCTGCTCCACCCCTGGATGCCGTACTTCGCCGCGTACACCCTCGCCTTCCTGCTCAGCATGGTGGGCTCCTTCTTCCTCAACACGTACTTCACCTACCGCACCCGCCCCACCTGGAAGAAGTTCGCCCTCTTCCCCCTCACCAACGTCACCAACTACGTGGTGCAGAGCGCCGGCCTGTACGCGCTCGTCAGCTGGGCCGGAATGGACGACCGGATCGCGCCACTCGTGGCCGCCGTCGTCGCCATCCCCTTCACGTACGTGATCTCCCGCCGCATCCTCGTCAGCCGCGCCCCGGGTCCGCAGGACGAAACGGAGGAGCGGCAGCCGTCCCGGCTCGCGTAGATTGCCCCTCGCGACCGTGCCGGGAGCGCACGGAGCCGGAACAGCGAGTGAGGACGGCGCAGGTGGCGACGGAGATGGCGGCGGTACAGCAGGACGCGAACCGACAGGACGGGACCCCGCAGGCGCCGGCCCCGCAGACGGTGACGCGTCCCTTCGTCACCGAGGCCCGCCGGATCGTCGTCAAGGTCGGCTCCTCCTCCCTCACCACCGCCGCCGGCGGCCTCGACGCCGACCGGGTCGACGCCCTCGTCGACGTCCTCGCCAAGGTCCGCAGCGGCGGCGAGAAGGAGATCGTCCTCGTCTCCTCCGGCGCCATCGCCGCCGGCCTCGCCCCGCTCGGCCTCACCCGCCGGCCCAAGGACCTGGCCCGCCAGCAGGCCGCCGCCAGCGTCGGCCAGGGCCTCCTCGTCGCCCGCTACACCGCCTCCTTCGCCCGCTACGGCGTCCGCGTCGGCCAGGTGCTGCTCACCACCGACGACACCAGCCGCCGCGCCCACTACCGCAACGCCTACCGCACCCTCGACCAGCTCCTCGCCATGGGCGCGCTGCCGGTCGTCAACGAGAACGACACCGTCGCCACCGACGAGATCCGCTTCGGCGACAACGACCGGCTCGCCGCCCTCGTCGCCCACCTCGTCCGCGCCGACCTCCTCGTCCTCCTCTCTGACGTCGACGGCCTCTACGACGGCGACCCGGCCAAGCCCGGCACCTCCCGGATCGCCGAGGTCGGCGGCCCGGAGGACATCGCCCACGTCGAGATCGGCTCCGCGGGCAAGGCCGGCGTCGGCACCGGCGGCATGGTCACCAAGGTCGAGGCCGCCCGGATCGCCGCCGCCGCCGGCATCCCCGTCGTCCTCACCTCCGCCAGCCGCGCCGCCGACGCCCTCGCCGGACGCGACACCGGCACCTACTTCCAGCGCACCGGCCGCCGCTCCGCCGACCGCCTGCTCTGGCTCGCCCACGCCTCCACCCCGCAGGGCTCCCTCGCGCTCGACGACGGCGCCGTCCGGGCCGTCGTCGAGGGCAAGAAGTCGCTGCTCGCCGCCGGCATCGCCGCCGTCGAGGGCGAGTTCGTCGCCGGCGACCCCGTCGAGCTGCGCGACGCCGCCGGCCGCCCCGTCGCCCGCGGCCTCGTCAACTTCGACGCCCGCGAACTCCCCCGGATGCTCGGCCGCTCGACCCCCGAACTCGCCCGCGAGCTCGGCCCCGAGTACGAGCGCGAGGTCGTCCACCGCGACGACCTCGTCGTCCTCGGCTGAGAGCGACCCCGCCCGACGGCCGGAAACCGCTGCGGAAGCCCTTGCGAAACCGCCGCCGAAACGGCTGAAACTCCTGCCATCCGGAAGGGACCTTTACCAAAACCGCCCCATGCGACGGCTCGGACTGGTCAACTTTGTCTCGGGGGTAACGAGCAACGCGGGGTACAGCACCACACGCATCACACAGGAGGCCGCCGGTGAGACGAGCGCGCCCTGGGGCACTGCCCCGCGGGACGGCCGAACGCGCCCTGACGAGTGTCGAGGCCGGAGCCGACTTCGACGCGGCACGGGACTCGGGCACGAAGAGCGAGGGCACAGCAGCCGAGACGGGCACACGGGACGGCGGCGCGGGGGAGCGCCCGCTGTCCAAGCTGTGGCACGTCACCCTCAGCGTGTCCGGCGTCGAGTCACCGCTGCAGGAGGTGCGCCGCGGGCTGGAACAGCTGGCCCACGACCACCCCTTCCTGCTGACCAGCCGCTACGCCAACGACCACGCCGAGATCCGGTACTGGGAGGAGGCCCGCGACCTGCACGACGCGGCGGCCGTCGCCCTCCGGCTCTGGGGCGAACACCGCCAGACCGCCAAGCTCCCCCCGTGGGAGATCGTCGGCCTGGAGGTCATCGACCGCGAGACCTACCACCAGCGCATCGCGGAAGGCTACGGCCCGCCGCCCGCCGCCCCCGTGGGCGTCCACCCGTACTGAGCCCGGTCGCGCCGATCGCGCCGGTCGCCCCGCTTGCTCCGGCTGAGCCCGGCGGGGCGGCGCCGGGCCGGGCCCGGGGGCGACCGGCGCGGGAGGTGTCTCGTACTGCGGGGCGGAGGGCCCGGCAGATGTCTCGTACTGCGGGACGGGGGGCTCGGGTGTGCGGGGTCGGCGCGCGCGGGCCAGTACCCTGCGGACATGACCTCGCTCACGCCCCTCGACAACCTCTCCCCGGTCACCCGGGCCGCCTACCGGGCCCGTGGCGCCGCCGCACAGATCGCGCCACTGCCGCGCTCGGCCAAGGACGACGCGCTGCTCGCCGTCGCGGACGCCCTCGAAGTCCGCACCGCGGAGATCGTCGAGGCGAACGCCGAGGACATCGCCAAGGCCCGCGAGGCCGGCACCAGCGAGTCGATCATCGACCGGCTGACCCTCACCCCCGAACGGGTCCGCGCCATCGCCGCCGACGTCCGCCACGTCGCCGCCCTGCCCGACCCGGTCGGCGAGGTCGTCCGCGGCTCCACCCTCCCCAACGGGCTCGACCTCCGCCAGGTCCGCGTCCCCCTCGGCGTCGTCGGCATCATCTACGAGGCCCGCCCCAACGTCACCGTGGACGCCGCCGCCCTCTGCCTCAAGGCCGGCAACGCCGTCCTGCTCCGCGGCTCCTCCTCCGCCTACGCGTCCAACACCGCCCTGGTGAAGGTCCTCCGCGACGCCGTCGGCGGCGCCGGCCTGCCCGCCGACGCGATCCAGCTCGTCCCCGGCGAGTCCCGCGACTCCGTCCGCGAGCTGATGCGCGCCCGCGGCCTCGTCGACGTCCTCATCCCGCGCGGCGGCGCCTCCCTCATCCGCACGGTCGTCGAGGAGTCCACCGTCCCGGTCATCGAGACCGGCACCGGCAACTGTCACGTCTACGTCGACGCCGACGCCGACCTCGACATGGCCGTCGACATCCTGATCAACTCCAAGGCCCAGCGGGTCAGCGTCTGCAACGCCGCCGAGACCCTGCTCGTCCACCAGGACGTCGCCGCCGCCTTCCTGCCCCGCGCCCTCGACGCGCTGGCCGAGGCCGGCGTCACCGTCCACGCCGACGAGCGGGTCCTCGCCCACACCGAGGGCACCAAGGCCACCGTCGTCCCGGCCACCCCGGAGGACTGGGAGACCGAGTACCTCTCCCACGACATCGCCGCCGCCGTCGTCGACTCCCTCGACAAGGCCGTCGAGCACATCCGCATGTGGACCTCCGGGCACACCGAGGCGATCGTCACCACCTCGCAGGCCGCGGCGCGCCGCTTCACCCAGCTGGTCGACTCCACCACGGTGGCCGTGAACGCCTCCACCCGCTTCACGGACGGCGGACAGTTCGGCTTCGGCGCCGAGATCGGCATCTCCACCCAGAAGCTCCACGCCCGCGGCCCCATGGGCCTTCCGGAGCTCACCTCCACCAAGTACATCGTGACAGGCGACGGTCACATCCGGTAACACCACCTCGCACACCTCCTTTCGGTACGGGCGGGGAGACTTCGCACTCTCCCTGCCCAAAACCCCATCCCCGGTCTACCCTGAGACCGTGCCGGACGACGTGGGGGGCAAGCCGTCCCCGAACGGCTGGGAGCCCGACGACGAGCGCGGAGGCGCCGCCGAGGGCCACTGGGACGTGGTCTTCGACGAGGAGTTCGTCAAGGCCGCCGCCGTCCACGAGCCGACGGCCGTCGAGCGCCTCCTCGCCGCCGCCCAGGCCCGCGCCGAAGCCGAGTCCGCCCGCGCCCGCGCCCTCAGGGCCGCCGGCGACGACGACCTCTACGACGACGGCCGCGACCCCGTCGGCCTCACCTACGAGCCCGACGACGTCGGCGACGACGCCAGCCCCTACGGCCGCCACGGCGGCGCCCTCCGCCCCTACCGGGGCACCGCCCGCTGGCACCGGCCCGTCGCCTGGCTCCTCGCCCTCCTGATGGGCATCGGCATGGTGGCCCTCGCCTTCACCGCCGTCTACCGCGGCGCCGCCGCCAACCGGCAGGACCAGGTCCCGCCGGCCTCCACCGGCGTCGACCAGCCCAAGCCGGCCCCGCCCGCCGCCTCCCCGGCCGCCGCACCCCCGGTACCGGTGCTCACCGGCACCCCGGCCACCGCCGCCGCCCCGCAGGCCGGCGCCCGCCCGGCATCCGCCGACCGGACCAAGCCCACGCCCCCGGCCCCACCCCGCACCCCCTGACGCATACCCCCTGACCCGCACCCCCCGACCCCGTCCGCGGACCACCCGGACGGCCGCCCGGGCCGCCACTCCGACGGCGGAAAACTTCCGAACTTGTCGTGTACCAGGGCGTTTACCGATGCCCCCGCCGACCTACCCTGAAGGTATGGCAGGGCGTGGCGACCCGCCTGAGGGGACTCCCGAGGGGCTCCCCGGCGGTGAGGACGAATACCGATCCGTCGTCTTCGACGAGGCGTTCGTCCGCGCTGCCCACCTCCAGGAGTACTCCGCGCGGGAACGGATGGGCGAGCACGCGCTCGCCGTCCGCAGCCGCCCCGGCCCCACCGGCCGGCGCGGCTCCGGCCAGGCCCTCCTCCTGGTCCTGCTGATCCTCCTCGCCTTCGGCATGGCCGTCTATCTCGGCCTGCGCAACCCCTACCAGCCCCCGCCCGACCGGCGCGCCGAGCCGTTCCGCACCACCGTCGTCCCGCTCGCCCCCCAGGACCCCGTCCCCGGCGGCGACCCCGCCCGGCTCCTCGCCCGCAGCCCCGCCGCCGGGCACCGCGCCGGCGCCGCCGGCATCCACCTGCCCGTCGCCGCCCGCACCCCCCACTTCTCCGAGGGCCAGGTCGTCACCGCCCTGAGCATCGCCAAGGACTACCTCGTCGCCTCCTCCCTGGAGCCGGACGTCCTCACCGGCCGGACCGTCCGGCCCGCCCGCCTGCTGCTCGACCCCGACCAGCTGGCCCAGTTCGACCGCAGCGTCTCCGCACCCGCCGACGACGGCCGGCACGCCGTCGCCGCCTGGCTGATCCGCTTCGACCCCCGGCAGGTCGCCGTCGCCGACACCGCGCCCCGCGTCCAGGGCAGCCTGCGCTTCGCCGAGACCGCCCCGGACACCCTGGAGGTCACCGCCGACCACACGTTCACCTACGTGCTGCGGCCCGCCGTCCAGGCGCCCGGCGCCGAGCCCGCGGCGGCCTCCCTCTTCACGGTCCACCGCACGGTCCACTTCCGCTTCGACCGCGAGGACCTGCGCATGCACCGGGCCGAACTGCTGGCCGGCACCGTCGAGGCCGGGCCGCAGGCCTGCGGTACCGGCACCGGGGGCGGGCTCAGGCCGCTGCTGGCGGGGGCCGAGGCGCCGGCGCGCTCCGGCCCGGCGCTCACCGACCCGTACGCCACCGGCCGGCCCACGGCCCCGGCACTCTGCGGAGCCCTCGCCCCGGCCGCCCAGCCCCGGCCCTGACGCCCGGCTACTCCTCCGAGCCGCCGTCCTCCCCGGAGCCCTTGCCGGTGTCCCCGCCCTGGTCCTTCGCGTCCTTCGCGCCGCCGCCGAACACCGTCCGCAGCCGTCCGCCCAGGTCGCCCGCGAGCTCCCCGGCGCCGCCGGCTATGTCCCCGACGAGCTTGACCAGCGGATCCTTGCTGTCCCGCACGGTCTGCGCGTAGTGCCCGGCCGACTCCCGGAAGGAGTCCGTGACCGAGGTGTCCTTGTCCTCCGACCGCTTCGGGTAGTGCCCGTCCATCAGCCGCTGGTAGTCCCGGCTCTCCGACCACTTCTTCAGCTCGGCCGCCCGCACGGTGGTGAACGGGTGCGAGCGCGGCAGCACGTTGAGGATCTTCAGCACCGAGTCCCGCAGGTCGCCGGCCTTCTCGTACTCGTCCGCCTGCGCGAGGAACGCGTCCACGTTCATCTCGTGCAGATGGTTGCCGCCGGCGATCTTCATCAGCCCGCGCATCGACGCCTGGAGGTCCTGCCCCACCAGCAGCCCCGCCCGGTCGGCCGACAGCTCCGACTTGCGGAACCACTCGCGCAGCGCCGTCACGATCGCCATCACCGCCACGTTCCCCAGCGGGATCCAGGCGACCTTCAGCGCCACGTTCGTCAGGAACAGCAGCACCGTCCGGTACACCGCGTGCCCCGACAGGGCGTGGCCGACCTCGTGGCCGACGACCGCCCGCATCTCCTCCTCGTCCAGCAGCTCGACGAGCCCCGTCGTCACCACGATCACCGGCTCGTCCAGGCCCACGCACATCGCGTTCGGCACCGGGTTCTGCGTGACGTACATCGCCGGGACCCGGTCCAGGTCGAGGATGTAACAGGCGTCCCGCAGCATGTCGTTGAGGTGCGAGAACTGCGCGTCGCTCACCCGGACGGAGTCCGAGAGGTAGAGCAGCCGCAGACTCCGCTCCGGCAGCAGCCCGCTGAGCGCCTTGAACACCGTGTCGAAACCGCTCAGCTTCCGCAGCGCCACCAGCGCCGAACGATCCGCCGGGTGCTCGTAGGCCCGCGAGGAGATGCCGGGGAACCGCCTGCGCCGCCTGCTCGGCACGCCGCCCTCGTGGTTCCCGCCGTGGTTGTCGGTCATGAACGCCCCCTGTCCCTGCGTACGTATCCGTACTCGTCCCCCTGACACGCCCCACCCTAGGCGAGGGCGCTACCGTGGGCGGAGGACCTGTGGACAACTCGGGCCCTGTGGAAAACGAGGGAGCACGACCGCATGCCGGACATCGCCGCAGCCGCCACCGCCCTCACCCGCGTCGCCGAGGCGGCGCAGCAGGGACCGGGCGGCACCCTCCGCGTCGTCCTGCTGGTCTCCATGGTCGGTGGCGCCCTCCTCGCCTGGTTCCTGCTGCGCGGCTACCGCAGCGGCGAGAGCACGGACGACACCCCGGCCGCGCCCCCCGCGCCGGCCCGCGACCGGTCCGCGGACACGGCCGCCCGAGGGGCCGCAGGTGACGCCGGGGACGCCAACGCCTGAGTCGGCGTGAGAGAGCCGCGACGGCCCGCATACGATGTGCGCGAAGTCTCCGCTCCCACCCCCGATCGGATAGGTCTGCCGAAGATGAGCCTCCACAGCACCGCCGCCAACCTCGTCACGCTTGCTTCCGAGGGCGCCGAGCACGGTGGCAACCACGACAGCCTCAACCCGTACGTCACCGGCGGCGGCGCCTTCCTCGCGCTGATGCTGCTGCTCTGGATCACCACCCGTTTCAACCGCGACCGCTGAGCCGGACGCCGACCGGGAGGCCGCTGAGCGGGCGTCCGCCGCCGTGCCAGTAGGCTCTGCACGCATGGGAGAGCAGGAAGTGCCTACTGGCGGCCGCGGCAAGCGCCGCCTCGGCGTGATGGGCGGGACGTTCGACCCGATCCACCACGGACACCTGGTGGCGGCCAGCGAGGTCGCCGCCCTGTTCCACCTGGACGAGGTGGTGTTCGTACCGACGGGTGAGCCGTGGCAGAAGAGCCACAAGGCCGTGTCGCCCGCCGAGGACCGCTATCTGATGACGGTCATCGCCACGGCCTCCAACCCGCAGTTCTCGGTCAGCCGCATCGACATCGACCGCGGCGGCGCCACCTACACCATCGACACGCTGCGCGACCTGCGCGCTCTCAACGGCGACGCCGACCTCTTCTTCATCACCGGAGCCGACGCGCTCGCGCAGATCCTCACCTGGCGCGACGCGGAGGAGCTGTTCTCCCTCGCCCACTTCATCGGCGTCACCCGGCCGGGCCACGACCTCACCGACGACGGACTGCCCGAGGGCGGCGTCTCGCTCGTCGAGGTCCCGGCCCTCGCCATCTCGTCCACCGACTGCCGCGCACGGGTCGCCGAGGGCGACCCCGTCTGGTATCTCGTCCCGGACGGCGTCGTCCGCTACATCGACAAGCGCCAGCTGTACCGCGGCAAGTGACTCCCGGGAAGGGGCACCGGTGAACGACCAGCACAACCCGTACGACCCGTACCAGCCGCAGCCGCAGATCATCGGCTACGACGCGTACGGGCAGCCGGTGTACCAGCAGCAGGCCGAGCCCCCGCAGCAGCCCGCGTACGACCCGTACGCCGGGCAGCAGCAGACGTACGGCTACGACCCCTACGCCCAGCCTCAGCAGCCCCAGGCCCCCCAGCAGCCCCAGCAGGCCGCGTACGACCCCTACGCCGGGCAGCAGCAGACGTACGGCTACGACCCCTACGGGACCCCCGGGACCCCCGGGACCCCCGGGACCCCCGGGACCCCCGGGACCCCCGGGACCCCCGGGACCCCCGGGACCCCCGGGACCCCCGGGACCCCCGGAACCTACGGCGGGGCCGGGCAGCAGTGGCAGGCCGCCGAACCCTCCGCGCCCGTCGTCGAGGCCCCGGCCGCCGTCCCCGGCCAGCGGCCCGCCCCCGAGCCGCCCGCCGCGCCCGCGCCCCCCAGGACGCCCCGGCGAGCCGCGACGGACGAGGACCGGGAGTACCGCACCGAGCAGTTCTCCTTCATCGAGGAGCCCGACGAGGACTCCGAGGACGTCATCGACTGGCTCAAGTTCACCGAGAGCCGGTCGGAGCGGCGCGAGGAGGCCCGGCGGCGCGGCCGCAACCGGATCATCGCGCTCGTCACCGTCCTCGTCCTCGCGGTCGCCGGCGGCGTCGGCTACCTCTGGTCGGCCGGCCTGCTCCCCGGGACCGGCGACTCCGGGCCGAAGCAGCAGGGCACCGCCACCGGCCCGCAGCAGCGCGCCACGATCGTCCTCCACCTGCACGACATCCAGGGCGGCGGCACTTCCACCGCCCTCCTCGTCGACAACTCCACCACCAAGCAGGGCACCACCGTCCTGCTGCCCAACGCGCTCGCCGTCGCCGACAGCGAGGGCACCGCCACCACCCTCGGCAACTCCGTCGAGGACGACGGCTCCAGCGGCACCCGCGAAGCCCTCGACACCCTCCTCGGCGCCAAGATCGCCGGAACCTGGCGCCTGGACACGCCGTACCTGGAGAACCTCGTCGAGTACCTCGGCGGCATCGAGGTCGACACCGACACCACCGTCCCCGACCCCAAGGGCAAGGAAGGCGCCGACCCGCTCCTCACCCAGGGCGAGAAGCAGACCCTCAACGGCCGCGCCGCCGTCGCCTACGCCACCTACCGGGCCTCCGGCGAGGCCGAGGCCAAGCAGCTCCAGCGCTTCGGCCAGGTCGTCAACGGCATGCTGCGGAAGATGCCCAGCGACGCCGCGAACGCCACCACCGCCATCGAGTACCTCCAGCAGATCGCCGACCCGTCCCTCCCGGAGAAGGACCTCGGCGCCTCCCTCGCCAAGCTCGCCGAGCACGCCAAGACCGGCGCCTACAAGACGGCGATGCTGCCCGTCGGCGAGGACGGCACGCTCACCGAGGGCGCCGGCGACAGCGTCGTCAAGGACATCCTCGGCGGCAAGGTCACCGCCGTCGACCCGGGCGGCGTGCCGCGCGTCTCGATCAAGGACGCGACCGGCGAGGACGCCGTCGAGGCGGCCAAGGTCGTCCTGATCAACGGCGGCTACGCCTTCGTCGGCGGCACCAAGGCCGACAGCCGGGCGAAGTCCGAGGTCGTCTACGGCGACGACGCCCAGAAGGCCACCGCCGCCGAGGTCGCCAAGACCCTGGACCTGCCCGAGTCCGCGATCACCAAGGGCAAGCCCACCGGCACCGCCACGATCACCGTCGTCCTCGGCCGGGACTACGAGATTCCGGGCGCCCGGTAATCGTTTGCGGGGTCGTCGGCGGTCCGTGAGACCCTGGAGGGGTACTGGACCGCCGACGAAAGCCTGCTTGTGACCGCTACGGACCGCTCCATCGAGCTCGTCAACGCCGCCGCCCAGGCGGCGGCCGACCGGCTCGCTCACGACATCATCGCGTACGACGTCAGCGACGTGCTGTCGATCACCGACGCCTTCCTGCTCGCCTCCGCGCCCAACGACCGCCAGGTCAAGTCGATCGTCGACGAGATCGAGGAGCGGCTCCAGAAGGAGCTCGGCGCCAAGCCGGTGCGCCGCGAGGGCGACCGCGACGCCCGCTGGATCCTCCTCGACTACGTCGACATCGTCATCCACGTGCAGCACAGCGAGGAGCGGGTCTTCTACGCCCTGGAGCGGCTGTGGAAGGACTGCCCCGAGCTCCCGCTGCCCGAGGACGCCGTCAAGACCCGCGGCAAGGCGGCCGAGCACGCCGCCCTGACCGGCGCCGACCTGCCGGCGGACGGTGAGCTGAGCTGAGCGCCACCGCCAAGGGCGGCACCGGCCGCCGTATCGTCCTGTGGCGCCACGGCCAGACCTCCTGGAACCTGGAGCGCCGCTTCCAGGGCTCGACCGACATCGAGCTCACCGAGGCCGGCGTCCACCAGGCCCGGCAGGCGGCCCGGCTGCTCGCCGCCCTGCGCCCCGACGCGATCGTCGCGTCGGACCTGAAGCGGACGGCGGCCACGGCCGCCGAGCTGGCGGCGCTCACCGGCCTCTCCGTCGCCCACGACGCCGCCCTGCGCGAGACGTACGCGGGCGACTGGCAGGGCCTCACGCACGACGAGATCGTCGCGCGGTACGGCGAGCAGTACGCCGCCTGGAAGCGCGGCGAGCCGGTCCGCCGGGGCGGCGGCGAGCTGGAGACCGAGGTGGCCGACCGGGCCGCGCCGGTGATCCTGGACCACGCCGACAAGCTCCCGGAGGACGGCACCCTGGTCGTGGTCAGCCACGGCGGCACCATCCGTACCGCCATCGGCCGGCTCCTCGGTCTGGAGCCGCACCACTGGGAGAGCCTGGGCGGCGTCTCGAACTGCTGCTGGTCCGTCCTCGGCCAGGGCGTGCGGGGCTGGCGCCTCCTGGAGCACAACGCCGGCTCGCTGCCCGAGCCGGTGCTCGGCGACGACACCTGACGGGCCGGTCCGGGCCCCCGCGGCCCGGATTTCACTATCCGGCAGGTCACAGGCTAAAGTTCATCTTGTTCGCAGCGCTCCGGCGCGAAGAACACGAGGGGCTATAGCTCAGTTGGTAGAGCGCTTGCATGGCATGCAAGAGGTCAGGAGTTCAATTCTCCTTAGCTCCACAGTCACCGGATCCCGTCCCCCGACCAGGGGGGCGGGATCTGTCGTTCTGTCACTTCTGGGCCGCCGCCCCGCCATGGCAGAATCGGACGGCCGGAGGGGGACCGGGTCCGGACGGGAGGGTGGCCTTTGGGTGCGCACAGGCGGAAGTGCGACTGGTGCGGCAGCGGCACGCCCATCGTGCGGGACATGGACCCCGTCAACCCGGACTACCAGTACTGGTGCGAAGAGTGCGCACGGGCGCTGATCATAAAGGGCGACCCGATCGAGACCTACCGCGAACTCGAAGGGGAGCCGATCTACGGCCGACTCCTCGACGAGCACTGCACCCTCAAGCGCTTCTACTCCTTCGCCACGGCCTGAGGCTCCCGGCCCGCGACGGCCTCCGCAGGGCCCTCCGAGCCCTCGGGGGCCACCGGCCGGCGCGTCCGCCGCACCGCCAGCGCGTACCCGGCGAAGACCGCCGCCGCCGTCAGCGGGTAGACCGCCGACAGCAGCATCTGTCCGGGGTTCTGGTCGAGTTCGGGACGCCCCGGGTCGTGCGGCACCCACCACAGCGCGAACGAGGCGAAGGCGAGCGCCACCGCGCCCGTCGTGAGCCACGCGCGCGTGGCGCGGTCGTACAGCAGGATCAGCAGCGGCACGCACCACACCCAGTGGTGGGACCAGGAGATCGGGGAGACCATCAGCGCCGTGAACGCGGTGATCACCACGGCCACCGCCCGGTCGCCGCGTACCGCCGCCCGCACCGCGAGCGCCATCGCCGCGCCGCCGAGCAGCACCGCCGCCGCCAGCCACCACAGGCCGGGCGCGTCCGTGTGCATCAGCCGGGCCAGGACCCCGCTCAGGGACTGGTTGGCGGTCTCCTCCGCGTGACCCACCCGGCCCGTCTCGAACAGCGTCCGGGTCCAGAACGTCCTCGAGTCGGCCGGCAGCGCCACCGCCATCGCCAGCGTCGTCACCAGGAAGACCCCGGTCGCGGTCAGCGCCGTGCGCAGCCACTGGTTCACCGACCGGTCGCGGCGCCACAGCAGCAGGCCGGCGGCGAGGAGCAGCACCACGAAGAGCCCGGGTGTGAGTTTCACCGCGGTCGCCAGGCCGATGCCGAGCCCGGCCCAGCGGCTGCCCTCGCGGCGCGTGAAGTCCCACAGCACGGCCACCGCGACCAGCAGGTTGATCTGCCCGTACCGGAGGGTCGTCCACACCGGCTCGGACCAGACCACGACCGCCGCGACCCACAGCGTCGTACGCCACAGGTCGGCCCGGCGTCCGGGCGCGGCGAGCGCCGGCCGGACCAGCTGGAGCGACAGCCGGACCAGCGCCAGCACCAGCAGCAGGTTCCCCGCCGTGGAGAGCGTCCGCATCAGCGGGACGCCGACCAGGGTCAGCGGCAGGAACAGCACGGCCGCGAAAGGCGGATACGTCATCGCCAGGTTCGCCGAGGTGGCGCGCATGGCGTACAGGTCGCCGCCGGCCCGCAGGGTCTCGGCCTCGGCCCGGTAGACCATCACGTCGAGCATGTTCACGTGGGCGGCGCGCTGCGCCACCCAGAAGGCCGCGAACGAGATCAGGCAGGTGACCGCGGCGGCGACCAGGGGCCACGGCCGGGCGCGGGACGGGGAAGGTGCGGAGGGGGACACAGGGGGCGACCCTACCCGGAGCCTCCGACAGTGCCGGAGAAACGGATTTGGAGATCTGCCCGGCGGGCGGTTACTGTTCTGTCCGTCGCCGCGAGGAAGACCCGCGAGGGAGCCGGGCGGAGACGATCACGAGGGGCTATAGCTCAGTTGGTAGAGCGCCTGCATGGCATGCAGGAGGTCAGGAGTTCAATTCTCCTTAGCTCCACAGAAGGCAGACGGGCCATCCGTACCCGGTGGCTCTCCGCGCTTCTGCGGTACGCTGATATGCCGCATTGAGGGGCTATAGCTCAGTTGGTAGAGCGCTTGCATGGCATGCAAGAGGTCAGGAGTTCAATTCTCCTTAGCTCCACAGCAGGGAAGCGGGTCATCCGGATCGGATGGCCCGCTTCTTCGTGTTCTGGAGGCGTTCAGGACCTTCCCCCGCGGTCCGGCGGGCCCGTGTCGGCCCGTGGACGTCGATGCGGCCCCTGGGGGCGCTGCGGTACCCTGGCGCCATGCGTGCCGTACGCCTCCTGCTTATCGAGCCGCGCTGATCAGTCCCGACGGGCGGAAGAGATCCCGTCGGAGTCGGCGCGGCGTCCCCTCCTGTGCGAGGGGATTTTTCATTTCGTGGCAGTTCGTGGCAGTGGGCAGAGACGATCGATGGAGCTTCTAGGACCATGACCGAGATCAACACGGCTGCCGAGACGGCGGCCCCGCATCGCTACACGGCGGCCATGGCCGCCGACATCGAGGCACGCTGGCAGGACGTCTGGGACGCCGAGGGCACCTACGAGGCGCCGAACCCCTCCGGTGACCTGGCGGGCGACCCCGCGATCGCCGCCCGGCCCAAGAAGTTCATCATGGACATGTTCCCGTACCCCTCCGGTGCGGGCCTCCACGTCGGCCACCCGCTCGGTTACATCGCCACGGACGTCTTCGCCCGGCACGCGCGCATGTCCGGCCACAACGTGCTGCACACCCTCGGCTTCGACGCCTTCGGCCTGCCCGCCGAGCAGTACGCCGTGCAGACCGGCACGCACCCGCGCGTGTCCACCGAGGCCAACATGGAGAACATGAAGGCCCAGCTGCGCCGGCTCGGCCTGGGCCACGACAAGCGGCGGTCGTTCGCCACGATCGACCCCGAGTACTACAAGTGGACCCAGTGGATCTTCCTCCAGATCTACAACTCCTGGTACGACACCGAGGCCGGCAAGGCCCGCCCGATCGCCGAGCTGATCGAGCAGTTCGAGAACGGCACCCGTGAGATCCCCGGCACCACGCGCGCGTGGGCCGACCTGAGCGCCGTCGAGCGCGACGCCGTCCTGGGCGAGTACCGCCTGGCGTACGCCTCCGACGCGCCGGTCAACTGGTGCCCCGGCCTGGGCACCGTCCTCGCCAACGAGGAGGTCACCGCCGACGGCCGTTCCGAGCGCGGCAACTACCCGGTCTTCAAGGCCAAGCTGCGCCAGTGGAACATGCGCATCACTGCCTACGCGGACCGCCTGCTGGACGACCTCGACGGCCTGGACTGGCCCGAGGCGATCAAGCTGCAGCAGCGCAACTGGATCGGCCGCTCCGAGGGCGCCCGCGTCGACTTCCAGGTCGGCGATACCGGCGCCATCACCGTCTTCACCACCCGCCAGGACACCCTGTTCGGCGCCACCTACATGGTCCTCGCGCCCGAGCACGACCTGGTCGAGAAGATCGTGCCGGCGGCCTGGCCGGAGGGCACCCACGCGGTGTGGACCGGCGGTCACGCCACCCCCGCCGAGGCCGTCGACGCGTACCGCAAGCAGGCCGCCTCCAAGTCCGACGTCGAGCGGCAGGCCGACGCCAAGGAGAAGACCGGCGTCTTCACCGGCGCGTACGCGACCAACCCGGTCAGCGGCGAGCAGGTCCCCGTCTTCATCGCCGACTACGTCCTCATGGGCTACGGCACCGGCGCCATCATGGCCGTCCCCGCGCACGACAGCCGCGACTTCGCCTTCGCGCGCGCCTTCGAGCTGCCGATGCGCTGCGTCGTCGAGCCGAGCGACGACCGCGGCACCGACCCGTCCACCTGGGACGACGCCTTCGGCTCGTACGAGGCGAAGCTGGTCAACTCCGCCAACGACGAGATCTCCCTGGACGGCCTCGGCGTCGTCGACGCCAAGGCGAAGATCACCGCCTGGCTGGCCGACCGCGGCATCGGCGAGGGCACCGTCAACTACCGCCTCCGCGACTGGCTGTTCAGCCGCCAGCGGTACTGGGGCGAGCCCTTCCCGATCGTCTACGACGAGGACGGCGTCGCCCACGCGCTGCCCGAGTCGATGCTGCCGCTGGAGCTGCCCGAGGTCGAGGACTACTCGCCGCGGACCTTCGACCCGGACGACGCCGACACCCAGCCCGAGACCCCGCTCTCCCGCAACGAGGAGTGGGTCAACGTCACCCTCGACCTGGGCGACGGGCCGAAGAAGTACCGCCGCGAGACCAACACCATGCCCAACTGGGCCGGTTCCTGCTGGTACGAGTTGCGCTACCTGGACCCGCACAACGGCGAGAAGCTCGTCGACCCCGCCATCGAGCAGTACTGGATGGGCCCGCGCGAGGGCATGCCCACCGGCGGCGTCGACCTGTACGTCGGCGGCGCCGAGCACGCCGTGCTCCACCTGCTGTACGCCCGCTTCTGGTCGAAGATCCTCTTCGACCTGGGGCACGTCTCCTCCGCCGAGCCGTTCCACAAGCTCTACAACCAGGGCATGATCCAGGCGTTCGTCTACCGCGACGCCCGCGGCATCGCGGTCCCCGCCGCCGAGGTCGAGGAGCGCGACGGCGCCTACTGGTACGAGGGCGAGAAGGTCAGCCGCGTCCTCGGCAAGATGGGCAAGTCCCTGAAGAACGCCGTCACGCCGGACGAGATCTGCGCCGAGTTCGGCGCCGACACCCTGCGCCTGTACGAGATGGCGATGGGCCCCCTGGACGTCTCCCGCCCGTGGGACACCCGCGCCGTCGTCGGCCAGTACCGCCTGCTCCAGCGGCTGTGGCGCAACATCGTCGACGAGGCGACCGGCGAGGTCACCGTCGTCGACGCCGCGCCCGACGAGGACACCCTGCGCGCCCTGCACAAGGCGATCGACGGCGTCTCCCAGGACATGGCCGGCATGCGCTTCAACACGGCCATCGCCAAGATCACCGAGCTGAACAACCACCTCACCAAGACCGGCGGCGCGATCTCCCGGACCGTCGCCGAGCAGCTGGTGCTGCTGGTCGCCCCGCTCGCCCCGCACATCGCGGAAGAGCTGTGGCACCGCCTCGGCCACACCGACTCGGTCGTCCACCAGGACTTCCCGGTCGCCGACCCGGCGTACGTCGTGGACGAGACCGTGACCTGCGTCGTGCAGATCAAGGGCAAGGTCAAGGCCCGCCTGGAGGTCTCCCCGTCGATCACCGACGCCGACCTGGAGGCGCTGGCCCTCGCCGACCCGCACGTCGTCGCCGCCCTCGGCGGCGCCGAGATCCGCAAGGTGATCGTGCGTGCGCCGAAGCTGGTGAACATCGTGGCCTGAGTGCCACGAGGGGCCTAGGGGTTTCCCCTACGGGCAGGTTGGGGGTTCCGATGGAACCCTCGGCCTGCCCGCTCCGTTTACCGTGGAAGAACCACACCCGTGGGACGCCGACGGAGCTGAGGAGCGACGCACATGGAAGCCACGATTGTCACGATCCTGGCGCTGCTCTTCCTTTCGTTCGTGGCGCTCGGCGTGTACGCCACGGTGAAGGTGGCCAAGGCGGCGAAGCGCGGCGTCGACCGCACCCTCGACCAGGCCCGGCGCACCGTGGAGGACACCACGCTGCGGGCCAAGAGCCTCGGCCAGGTCGGCGTCGCCGCCGAACTGGCCCGGCTACGGCTCTCGCTGCGCACCTCGATGCGCGCCACCCAGGACGCGCTCCAGGCGGGGGTGGCCGAGGACGCCTCGCTGCGGGAGTCGCTCGACCTCTTCGGCCGGCTCAGCGCCCACGGCCGTGAGCTGGACGAGGACCTCAAGCGCCTGGAGCGGGAGCCCGACAAGGCGTACGTGGCCGGGCAGCTGCCCTCGCTCACCGAGCGGACCGAGCGGATCACCGGGTCGGCCGACGCGCTGCGGCAGGCCGCCGGCGACCGCGCCCGGCGGTTCGCCGAGGACGACCTGGACACGCTGAGCGCCCAGATCGACGTCGAGACGGGCGCGCTGCGGCACTGGACGACGACCCACGACACCGCCGGTTCCACCCAGACCGGGTACGGCGCGACGGCGCCGGGGGCGGGGGAGCCCGCCTGGTACGAGACCGCCCCGGGGGCGGAAGGGCCGGCCGGCTCGGAGCGGCCGGAGGCGGGGGGTGCTCAGGGTGCCGGCGGGGCGCAGGGGCCGCAGGCGATCACCGCTCCCGACCCGCGGACGACCGCTTATCCGTGGGAGAAGACGGCCCGGCCCGAGTCCGCGGGCTGACCTCCGCGAGCGGGCGGGCGCGCGTTCCGTGGGATCGTCGGACCGGCTGTGAGCGGGGCCGGGCTGCCGAGCGGCCGTCGCGGCGGGTAACCTCCCGCTCATGTCCCGGCATGTCGCGATCGTCACCGATTCAACGGCCTACCTGCCACCGCAGACGATGGAGCGGCACGGCATCACCGCGGTCCCGCTGACCGTCGTCATCGGCGACCGCGCCCTCCTGGAGGGCACCGAGATCTCCGCCAGATCGCTCGCCGAGGCGCTGCAGAAGCGACGGTCCGTCACCACCTCCCGGCCCAGCCCCGAGGTCTTCGCCGCCACCTACCGCGAGGCCGCCGAGGCGGGAGCGCGCGGTATCGTCTCCCTCCACCTCTCCGCCGAGGTCTCCGGCACCTATGACGCCGCCGTGCTCGCGGCGAAGGACGCGCCCGTCCCGGTACGGGTCGTGGACACGCGCATGATCGGCATGGCCCTCGGCTTCTGCGCCGTCGCGGCGGCGGAGGCCGTGGAGGCCGGCGGGTCGCTCGACGAGGCGGTCGCGGCGGCGGAGAAGCGCGCCGGGGACACCTCCGCCTACTTCTACGTCGACACGCTGGACTACCTGCGCCGCGGCGGACGGATCGGGACCGCGCAGGCGCTGCTGGGCTCCGCGCTCGCCGTGAAGCCGCTCCTCGAACTCGACGGCGGCCGCATCGAACTGAAGGAGAAGGTGCGGACCGCCTCCAAGGCGATCGCCCGGCTGGAGGAGCTGGCCGCCGAGCAGGCCGGCTCCGGTCCCGTCGACATCGCCGTCCACCACCTCTCCGCGCCGGACCGGGCCGACGCGCTGGCCGAACGCCTCCGGGAACGCGTGCCCGGCATCGCCGAACTGCACGTCAGCGAGGTCGGCGCCGTGATCGGCGCGCACACCGGGCCCGGGCTGCTCGCGGTGGTCGTCTCGCCGCGCTGAGCCGAGCTGCCGGGCGGCTGGGTGGCTGGGTGGCTTTCTCCCCCGGGAGGGTGCTTTCTCACCCGGGAGGGTGAGCGGGTTGTCCACAGGAACGCCGCTTTCCACAGAAGTCGGCGGGCGACGGCACGGGGTGGTGGCGGACCCTACCGTCGCAGGCATGGATCTTCGTACGACGTCTTCGTCTTCCCTGCGTTCCTCAGGCACCTCGACCGGGCCTGCCGGGCCTGCCGGACTCACCGGGCCCCGGCGAGGGGCGCCGCCCGGGCGCGCCCAGCGGCGGGCTCGGGTGAGGCGGGTGGTCGCGCCGCCGGGGCCCGTCGGGGGTGAGGCGGGGGTCGTACGGGAGCGGGGGGACGCGCTGTTCCCGCCGCCGGTGCCACCGGACGAGGTGGTGGCCGCGGAGCCGGTGACCGCCGGTGCGGGGGAGCGGCGGTGGCGGCAGGCGGTGCGGGAGCGGCTGCCGTGGTGGGTGCAGACGCGGTGCGGGCTCGAGCCGCGGTCGCTGGCGGCGCTCGCCGTGGTCCTGGTGGTGGCCGCCTGCGCGGCCGGGGGGTTCTACTGGGCGGGACGGCCGGAGGCGGTCCGTGCGCCGGAGGTCGTCGGGGTCGCTCCGGTGGTGGCCACGTCTCCGTCCTCGGTCCCGTCGGCGTCGGCCCCGGCGTCGGCCTCGGTGCCGGGTTCCGCCGCGAGCGGTGGGGGCTCGGCGAAGGTCGTCGTGGATGTGGCGGGGAAGGTCCGGCGGCCGGGGGTGCTGACGCTTCCGGCCGGGTCGCGGGTCGCGGACGCGCTGCGGGCGGCCGGAGGGGTGCGCGCGGGGGCGGATCTGACGGGGCTCAACCGGGCGCGGGTGCTCTTCGACGGGGAGCAGGTGCTGGTCGGCGTGCCAGGAGCGGTGGGAGCGGCGGCCGGCGGAGGGCCGGCCGGGGGCGGCGGGGGAGCCGCTGCGGGGACGGGCGGGGACGGGGTGCCGCTGAGCCTCAACACGGCGACCGTCGAGCAGTTCGACAGCCTTCCGGGGGTGGGGCCGGTGCTCGCGCGGCGCCTGGTCGAGCACCGGTCGGAGCACGGCGGGTTCCGTTCGGTGGAGGAGTTGCGCGAGGTCGACGGGATCGGCGAGCGGCGTTACGCGGACCTCCAGCCGCTGGTGCGGCCATGACCGGGGGCGAGCAGGTGGCGGACCGGGAGCGGGAGGCGCGGGCGCCCCGGGAGGAGGCCGCCGATCTGCGGCTGGTCCCGCCGGCGCTGGCCGCGTGGGGTGCCGCTGCCGTGGCGCTGGGCGTGGCGGGCTGGTGGGTGGTCGCCGGGGTGGGGGTCTGCCTCGCTGCGGCCGGGGTGCTGCTGACGCCGGCGGTGGCGCGGCGGCTGACCAGAGGGCGGGATGCGGCGCCGGACGCCGGGCCGGGGCGCGGTCGGGTGGGGGTGGTGCCGGGGTGGCGGTTGAGGGCGACCGCCTGGGGCGGGGTGCTGCTGTGTGCCGCCGCGGGGGCGGCGTCGGCGGGGCTGCACGCGGCGGATCTGCGGCGCGGTCCGGTGCCCGTGCTGGCGCAGGAGTACGGCAGGGCCTCGGTCGAGGTGACGGTCACCTCGGATCCCCGGCTCACGCGGCCCCGGGTGAGCGGGCGGGCGATGGTGCCGGTGTCGGTGGTGATGGACGCGGAGGTGGTGCGGGTCGAGAGGGCGGGCGGTGCGGCCGTACGGACCCGGGCGCCGGTGCTGCTGATCGTGCCGCCGGGGGAGCGGCGGGAGGAGTGGCTGGGGCTGTTGCCGTCGACGCGGCTGCGGGTCGGGGCGCGGTTCACGCCGCCGCGGGAAGCGGGCGATCCGTACGCGGCGGTGCTCAAGGCCGGATCGGGGCCGCCGCGGATCGTGGGGCCGCCGAGCGCGCTCCAGCGGACCGCCGGTGATCTGCGGGCCGGGCTGCGGGAGGCGACCGACGGGCTCGCGCCGGACGCGCGGGCGCTGTTGCCGGGGCTGGTCGTCGGGGACACCACGCGGATCGGCACCGACCTGCGGGACGCGTTCGAGGCCACCGATCTCACGCACCTGCTGGCCGTGTCCGGCAGCAACCTGTCGATCGTGCTGCTGCTGTTCGTCGGGCGCCCGGGACGGGCGCGGCGGGTGGAGCGGGGCGGACTCGCGCCCCGGATCGGGCTGTCGCTGCGGGGGACGGCGCTGGTGGGGGTGGGACTCACGCTGGCGTTCGTGGCGGTGTGCCGGCCCGAGCCGAGCGTGTTGCGGGCGGCGGCGTGCGGACTGGTCGCGCTGCTGGCCGTCGCCACCGGACGCCGCCGGTCGCTGATTCCGGCGCTGGCGGCGGTGGTCCTGCTGCTGGTGCTGTACGACCCGTGGCTGGCGCGGAGTTACGGGTTCCTGCTGTCCGTGCTGGCCACCGGGGCCCTGCTGGTGGTGGCGCCGGGGTGGAGCGAGGGGCTGCGGCGGCGCGGGGTGCCGGGGCGGCTCGCGGAGGCGCTGGCCGCCGCGCTCGCCGCGCAGGCGGTGAGTGCGCCGGTGGTGGTGGTCTTCGCGGGCCGGATGAGTCTGGTGGCGATTCCGGCGAACCTCTTCGCGGAGCTGGCGGTGGCGCCCGCGACGGTGTTCGGGTTCGCGGCGCTCGCGCTGGCGCCGGTGTGGGCGGCGGGCGCGTCGGGGGCGGCGTGGGTCGCGGGCTGGCCGGCGGGGTGGATCGCCGCGGTGGCCCGGGCGGGTGCGGAGCTGCCGGGGGCGGAGGTGGCGTGGCCAGGGGGCTGGTGGGGCGGTGCGGCGCTGGCGCTCGTCACGGTGGCGGTGGTGGCAGCGGTCCGGCGGGTGCGGTGGCGGCGCCGGCTGGTGGTCGCGGTGGCCGTGGCGCTGGTGCTCGTGGTGGCGCGGCCGGTGCCGCTGGTGCGCTGGGTCACCGGATGGCCGCCGCCGGGCTGGCTGTTCGCGATGTGCCAGGTGGGGCAGGGGGACGCCCTGGTGCTCGCGGCGGGACCGGGGTCGGGGGTGGTGGTGGACGCGGGGCCGGATCCGGCGGCGGTGGACCGCTGCCTGCGCGAACTGGAGGTGAGACACGTGCCGTTGCTGGTGCTGACGCACTTCCACGCCGACCATGTGGCCGGGCTGCCAGGGGTGTTGAGGGGGCGGGGTGTGGGGGCGGTGCAGGTGACGGGGCTCGACGAGCCGCCCGGGCAGGCGGAGTTCGTCCGGCGGGTGGCGGGAGCGTCGGGGGTGCCGGTGGTGCGGGCGGTGCCGGGGGAGGTGCGGCGGGCCGGGGCGCTGGAGTGGCGGGTGCTGTGGCCGCCGGCGGGGCCGGGGCCGCCGGACGGCGGGCCGAACGACGCCAGCGTCACGTTGCTGGTCCGGGGGCCGGGCGGGGTGAGCCTGCTGCTCCTCGGTGATCTGGAGCCGCCGGCGCAGCGGGCGCTGTGGCGGGCGCATCCGGAGCTGGGGGCGGTGGACGTGCTGAAGGTCGCGCACCACGGGTCCGCGCACCAGGACCCGGGACTGACGGCGGCGGTGCGGCCCCGGCTGGCGCTGGTCTCGGCCGGGACCGGGAATCCGTACGGCCACCCGCACCCGAGGACGCTGGAGGCGCTGCGGGCGGGCGGGGCGCGCGTGCTGCGGACCGACCGGGACGGGGCGATCGCCGTGGCGGGTGCGGGGAGGGAACTGGTGGCTGTGGCGAGGGGGTGGTGACCGGGGCGGCGGAGCGCTCCCGGGAGATGGCTTGTAAACGAGCGCTTGTAAATGAATGCTTGTAAACGAGTCCTTGTAAAGGAGTCTTTCTATAGATAGCTTGGGAACATGCCCGAGAACAGTGCTCCGTCCGCCGGGGGCGAGCAGCCCCGCAGCATCCAGCTGACCGACCCCCTGGCCCTCCGGGCCTACGCCCACCCCCTGCGGATGACCCTGGTCGGGCTCCTCCGCAGGCACGGGCCCTTCACCGCCACCCGGGCCGCCGAGCTCACCGGCGAATCGGTGGCCAGCTGCTCGTACCACCTGCGGATACTCGCCAAGTACGGGCTGGTGGAGGAGGCGCCGGGCGGGCGCGGCCGGGAGAAGCCCTGGCGGGCGACCGCGCGGTACACGGAATGGCCCGGCTACAGCGACGACCCGTCGGTCGCGCAGGCGGCCGACGACCTCAACGTGGCGGTCGCCGAGCGCTACTTCGGGCGGTTCGCCAAGGTGCTGGAGAACCGGGCCGGGGTGCCGAAGGAGTGGCGCGAGGCCGAACTGTTCGGGGACGCCCTCGTCTACCTCACGCCCGAGGAACTCGCGGACCTCGGGAAGCGGATCGACGCGCTGATCGGCGCCTACGCGGACCGCGAGGACGACCCGTCGCTGCGGCCCCCGGGCGCCCAGCCCGTCAGTTTCCTGAAGATCGCCTACCTGGACCCGGACGTCGACGAGAGCGAGGAACGGCAGAGATGAGCCTCACCGCACGGGTTCCGGCGCTGCTGCGCGAGCGGACCTTCCGCCGCTACTGGACGGGCCAGACCGTCTCGCTCGTCGGCGACCAGATCTCCCTCATGGCGCTGCCGCTCGCCGCCGTGCTCGTGCTCGGCGCGGACGCGGCCCAGATGGGCTGGCTCAAGACCCTCGAACTCCTCCCGGCCCTCCTCCTCAACCTGCCGTTCGGGGCCTGGGCGGACCGGCGGGCCGACCGCCGCCGGATCATGATCGCCACGGATCTGGGCCGGGCCGCCCTGCTGGTCTCCCTGCCCGTCGCGTACGCCCTCGACCTGCTGACGCTCGGACAGCTCTACGTCGTCGCCCTCGGGGTCGGCTCGCTGTCGGTGCTCTTCGAGGTCTGCAACTCCACGATCTTCGCGTCCCTCGTCACCACCGACCGCTTCGTGCAGGCCAACTCGCTGGTGAACGGAAGCCGTTCGATGGCCTGGCTCGCCGGCCCCAGTATCGGCGGCGTGCTGGTGCAGGTGCTCACCGCCCCGCTGGCGCTGCTGGCCGACGCCGTCACCTACCTGGTGTCCGCCGGCTACCTGGCGAAGATCCGGCCGGTCGAGCCGGCCCCCGCGCCCGTGACCAAGGGGCACTTCAGCGAGGGGATCCGCTGGGTGGTGCGGGAGCCGTCGATGCGGGCGCTCTTCGCCGCCTCCGGCACCGTGCAGTTCTTCAACTACATGTTCCACACCCTCTTCGTCCTCTACGTGACCAAGGACCTCGGTCTCGGCGCCGGGCTGCTCGGCCTGGTGCTCGGCACCGGAGCCGTCGGCGGGCTGATCGGCGCGGCGGTCAGCGGCGCCGTCGTCCGCCGGATCGGCATCGGCGGCTCCCTCGTCGCCGGCTTCACCGGCTTCACCCTGCCGCTGGTGCTCATACCCGCCGCCGGCGGTCCGCTGCCGGTCGTCGTGGGAGTGCTGTTCGCCGCCGAGTTCCTGTCCTGCGCCGGCGTGATGATCGTCGACGTGGCCGCGGGCTCCTTCCAGATGGCCCTCATACCCGAGACCATGCGGGCCCGGGTCATGGGCGCCTTCCGCACCCTCAACCACGGCTTCCGGCCGATCGGCGCCCTCGTCGGCGGCCTCCTGGGCACCGCGCTCGGCGTCCGCCCCACCCTCTGGATCGCCACCGTGGGCGCGGTCTTCGCGGTCCTGTGGCTGCTGCCCTCGCCGCTCCCGCGCATGCGCGAACTGCCCACCCCGGCACGGGAGCAGGCCACCGCCGCTCCCTGACGGCCGGCGAGCGGGCACACTGCCGGTATGACCGATCATGAGAAGCCGGCGGGGCTGCCCGAGGCCGTCGTGGAGCGGTACCTGGCGCGCATCGGCGCCGCGCGGCCGGACCGGGCGGACGCCGGGGCGCTGCGCGAGCTGCACCTGCGGCACCTGCTGACCGTGCCCTTCGAGAACCTGTCGCTGCACCTCGGGCAGGACGTCGTCCTCGACGAGGAGGCCCTGGTCGACAAGGTGACCGTGGCCCGGCGGGGCGGGTTCTGTTACGAGCTGAACGGCGCGTTCGCCGCGCTGCTGCGGGCGCTCGGCTACCGGGTCGAGCTGCTCCAGGCGCGGGTCGTCCGCCCGGACGGGCGGCTGGGGATCCCGTACGACCACATGGCGCTGCGGGTGGAGACCGAGGACGGGGAGCGGTGGCTGGCCGACGTGGGGTTCGGCGACCACAGCCACCACCCGCTCGCCCTCGACGAGCGCGGCGAGCAGGCCGACCCGTCCGGGGTCTTCGTCGTCCGGGAGGTACCCGGAGCGGACGGGGACCTCGACGTGGTGCGGGACGGCGGCCCGCAGTACCGGCTGGAGCCGCGGCCGCGGGAGCTCGCGGACTTCGCGGCCGGCGCCTGGTACCACCGGACGTCGCCGGAGTCGCACTTCACCCGCGGGGTGATCTGCTCGCTGCTCACCGAGGACGGCCGGGTGAGCATCGCCGGCCGGAAGCTGTACCGGACCGTCGCGGGCGAGCGCACCGAGCGGGAGCTCGGCACGGACGAGGAGCTGCGGGAGGCGTACCGGGACCTGTTCGGGATCGTGCTGGACGAGCTGCCCGTCGTCCCCGTGGCGGACAAACGGAATCCGTAATTCGGACTCCTCGGTAACAAGGGCGCGTTTGCCTCGAACACCTCAGGGATGATCGAATGCCGACTCGTTGCATAGTGAACGAGTCGCACGGGGGTGCGTGAAGGATGTTCGGTGGTCTCTTCGGGAAGCGCGGGAACGGCGCGGCCGGCGGCCGGGGCGGTGCCCTCGCCGGGGTCGCCGTGCCCGCCTCGGCCGGAGTGCTGAGCTGCCGGGTGCTCGACCCCGTGCACGAGCCGGTGCGGCAGGCGGAGGTCGTGCTCTCCGACCCGGCGGGCCGCCGGGTGCTGGGCGGGGAGACCGACCCGTACGGCACCCTGCTCGCCACCGTCCCGGCCGGCGAGTACCGGATCGCCGTCACCTCCGACGGCTACACGCCGCACCACGCCACCGCCGTCGTGGACCAGGGCGCCCACGCCGACCTCGGCGACGTCATGCTCCAGGTCGCCCCGCAGCCGCCGCTGCCCGAGCCCGGCGACTGGGAGATCGACCCCAGCCACTCCCAGATCGGCTTCACCGCCCGGCACATCGGGCTGGCGCGGATCCACGGCCGGTTCAACAGCTTCGCCGGCGCGATCCGGATCGCCGAGCGCATGGAGCAGTCCGCGATGCACGTCGTCATCGACGCGGCCTCCATCGACACCGGCGTCCAGATGCGCGACGACCATCTGCGGTCCGGGGACTTCCTCGACGTCGGCGTCCACCCGACCATCGAGTTCTTCAGCGAGCGCTTCACCCACCGCGGCGGCACCCGCTGGAACGTCACCGGGGCGCTCAGCCTCCACGGCGTGAACCGCACCGTCACCCTGGACACCCAGTACCTCGGCCTCGGCAGCGGCCTGGAGGGCGAGACCCGCTGCGCCTGCCGGGCCACCACCGAACTCCACCGCGAGGACTTCACCCTCACCTGGCAGACGCTGCTCGCCCGCGGCATCGCCGCGGTCGGCTCCAGCATCTCCATCGACCTCGACGTGCAGATCGTGCCGAAGACCCGCTGAGGCGGGCCGTCAGGGGGCCTCCAGCCAGCCCTCGTACTCGGCGGCGAAGGCGTCCAGGGCCGTCGGGTCGAGCCGGCCCTCCGGGTCCTCGACGACCACCAGCCACTGGGCGTCCTCGGCGTCGTCCTCGCCGGCCAGCGCGTCCCGGACCAGCTGCGGCTCCTCGGCCACGCCGAAGCGGCCGGCCAGTTCCTCGGCGACCTCCTCGGCCGCGTCGCGGTCGGGGAGCACCAGTACGTGTCGTTCACTCACCGGGCCATTCTCGCCCGGGTGGGGGAGGGGGGCGGGGCCGGGGGCGGTGTCGGTGAGGCGTGGGATGCTGGAGCGCGATGGCCACCAGAAAGACTTCCAGCGACGATCTCCTCGGGCCCGTCACGCTCGCCGTGGGCCAGGAGGAGCTGCTTCTCGACCGCGCCGTCCGGGAGGTGGTGGCGGCCGCGCGGGCCGCCGACGCCGACACGGACGTACGGGACCTCACCGCCGACCAGCTCCAGCCCGGGGCCCTCGCCGAGCTCACCAGCCCCTCGCTCTTCGCCGAGCGCAAGGTGCTGGTCGTGCGCAACGCGCAGGACCTGTCGGCGGACAGCGTCAAGGACGTCAAGGGGTACCTCGACGCGCCCGTCGAGGACATCACGCTCGTCCTCCTGCACGCCGGCGGCGCCAAGGGCAAGGGACTGCTCGACGCGGCGCGCAAGGCCGGGGCGCGGGAGGTGGCCTGCCCGAAGACGACGAAGCCCGCGGAGCGGCTGACCTTCGTCCGGCAGGAGTTCCGGGCCATCGGACGGTCGGCCACGCCCGAGGCGTGCCAGGCGCTCGTCGACTCCATCGGCAGCGACCTGCGGGAGCTGGCCTCCGCGGTCACGCAGCTGGCGGCGGACGTCGACGGGACGATCGACGAGGCCGTCGTCGGGCGGTACTACACCGGGCGGGCCGAGGCGTCGTCCTTCACCGTGGCCGACCGGGCCGTGGAGGGGCGGGCGGCGGAGGCGCTGGAGGCGCTGCGGTGGTCGCTGTCGACCGGGGTCGCGCCCCTACTGATCACCAGCGCGCTCGCCCAGGGCGTACGGGCCATCGGCAAGCTGTCGTCCGCGCGCGGGGGGCGGCCCGCCGACCTCGCGCGCGAGCTGGGCATGCCGCCGTGGAAGATCGACCGGGTGCGGCAGCAGATGCGGGGCTGGACCCCGGACGGCGTCGCCCTGGCCCTGCGGGCCGTCGCGGAGGCGGACGCGGGGGTGAAGGGCGGCGGGGACGATCCCGAGTACGCCCTGGAGAAGGCGGTCGTCGCGGTGGCGCGGGCGGCGAGGGCGGGACGGGGGCGCTGAGCCTGCGGCGCGGGGGCGGGGGCGGGGGCGGGTGCGGGGGCGTAGGCGCTGGGCGCTGGGTCGGTGCGGCCGTCGTCGGATGACCGCTTCGGAGTCCCCCACCCCGACCCTTCCCGAAACCCTGCCGGGGGCGCCCCGGGGCTCCGCCCCGGACCAAGACGGCCCGCACCCCGGCCCCCTCTCCGCGCCCGTCCACGGGGCTCCGCCCCGGGCCCCGGGGGCCGGCCCCCTACCTCCGCACCCCCACCCCCACCCCCACCCAAGCCAAAAGCCCCGCCAACCCCTGGGGAAGGGGTGAGCGGGGCCTTGGGGTACTGCTAGGGGTGGTCCGTACACGCGTGGCGAACGCGTCTCGCGTACGGGCCGGGGGGCCGGGTGGGAGCGGTAGAGAGGGTCCGCTGGGTCCCGTGCGGCCGGGTACAGCCTGAGATCAGGAGATCCGGACTCAGCCCTGGAGGGAGGCAACCTTGATCGCCAGCGCCGACTTCTTGTTGGCGGCGGCGTTCTTGTGGATGACACCCTTCGAGACGGCCTTGTCGAGCTGACGCGAGGCGGCACGGGCGGCCACGGTGGCCTTCTCGAGGTCGCCGGCGGCGACAGCCTCACGAGCCTTGCGGATCGCGGTCTTGAGCGACGACTTGACGGCCTTGTTGCGCAGGCGCGCCTTCTCGTTGGTCTTGTTCCGCTTGATCTGGGACTTGATGTTCGCCACTGAGAGAGCCTTTACAGGTTCGATGTTTCTTCAGGTATGTGCCACGCAGCTGAGAGGGCACACGAGACACAGCTGTCCACGGTATCAGGCGCCCTCGCGGCCGCCCAAACGGGCAGCGGGAGCGCCCGAACCGGACGCCCGGCGGCGGGCATGGGACGATGGGGGCTACGTATCCGTTCCGAACACCGCCCGAGACGAGAACCCTGCGTGCCCGCGACTCCTACCAACGTGCCCGAGCCGAGCCGTACCGACCCGGCTCTGATCCGCAACTTCTGCATCATCGCGCACATCGACCACGGCAAGTCCACGCTCGCCGACCGGATGCTCCAGCTCACCGGTGTGGTCGACCAGCGGCAGATGCGCGCCCAGTACCTCGACCGGATGGACATCGAGCGTGAGCGCGGCATCACGATCAAGTCCCAGGCGGTCCGGCTGCCCTGGGCCCCCTCCGAGGGGCCGGAGCAGGGGCGTACGCACATCCTCAACATGATCGACACCCCCGGGCACGTCGACTTCACGTACGAGGTGTCGCGGTCGCTCGCCGCCTGTGAGGGCACGATCCTGCTGGTCGACGCGGCCCAGGGCATCGAGGCGCAGACCCTCGCCAACCTCTACCTGGCGATGGAGAACGACCTCACGATCGTTCCGGTGCTCAACAAGATCGACCTGCCGGCCGCCCAGCCGGAGAAGTTCGCGGAGGAGCTGGCGAACCTCATCGGCTGCCAGCCGGAGGACGTCCTCAAGGTCTCGGCGAAGACCGGCATGGGCGTCGAGGCGCTGCTCGACCGCGTCGTCCGGGACATCCCGGCGCCCGTCGGTGTCGCCGACGCGCCCGCCCGCGCGATGATCTTCGACTCCGTGTACGACTCGTACCGGGGCGTCGTGACGTACGTCCGGGTGGTCGACGGCCAGCTCAACAAGCGCGAGCGCATCAAGATGATGTCGACCGGCGCCACCCACGAGCTGCTGGAGATCGGCACCAACTCGCCCGAGATGCTGCCGGCCGACGGCCTCGGCGTCGGCGAGGTGGGCTACCTCATCACCGGTGTGAAGGACGTCCGGCAGTCCAAGGTCGGTGACACCATCACCTCGCAGTCCAAGGGCGCCACCGAGGCGCTCGGCGGCTACAAGGACCCGAAGCCGATGGTCTTCTCCGGTCTGTACCCGCTGGACGGCTCGGACTACCCGGAGCTGCGCGACGCGCTCGACAAGCTCCAGCTCAACGACGCCGCGCTGGTCTACGAGCCGGAGACCTCCGCCGCGCTCGGCTTCGGCTTCCGCGTCGGCTTCCTCGGCCTGCTCCACCTCGACGTGATCCGCGAGCGCCTGGAGCGCGAGTTCGGCCTCGACCTGATCGCCACCGCCCCCAACGTGGTCTACCGCGTGGTCATGGAGGACGGCAGCGAGCACACGGTCACCAACCCGAGCGAGTTCCCCGAGGGCAAGATCAGCGAGGTGTACGAGCCGGTCGTGCGCGCCACGATCCTCGCGCCCACCGAGTTCATCGGCTCGATCATGGAGCTGTGCCAGAACCGGCGCGGCACCCTCCTCGGCATGGACTACCTCTCCGAGGACCGGGTCGAGATCCGCTACACGCTGCCGCTCGCGGAGATCGTCTTCGACTTCTTCGACCAGCTGAAGTCGAAGACCCGCGGCTACGCCTCGCTGGACTACGAGCCCACCGGCGAGCAGTCCTCCAGCCTGGTCAAGGTCGACATCCTGCTGCACGGCGACAAGGTGGACGCCTTCTCGGCGATCACCCACAAGGACGCCGCGTACGCGTACGGCGTGCGGCTCGTCGCCAAGCTGCGCGAGCTCATCCCGCGGCAGGCGTTCGAGGTGCCGATCCAGGCCGCCATCGGCTCCCGGGTGATCGCCCGCGAGACCATCCGCGCCATCCGCAAGGACGTCCTCGCCAAGTGCTACGGCGGTGACATCTCCCGCAAGCGGAAGCTGCTGGAGAAGCAGAAGGAAGGCAAGAAGCGGATGAAGATGGTCGGCTCCGTGGAGGTCCCGCAGGAGGCGTTCATCGCCGTCCTGTCGAGCGACGAGTCCGCGGGGAAGGGCAAGAAGTAGCCGGCTCGGCCGGAGGGAACGGGTCCGTGTGCCACCGGCGCGCGGACCCGTTCGTTATCCACAGACCCTTACGCGCCGGACGCCGGAGCTCTAATCTGAAGCCCCCCGAGGTTACTCATGAGTTAGTTACGCATCCGTAGTTGCACCCCAACAGGCACCGCCGCCGCCCGGAGGACGACGTGAGCGACAACCAGACCCCGATCGACAACCGGCCGCCCTCCGTCGCGGCGCTCTTCCTCGAACGGGTCGAGCGCACCCCCGACGCGGAGGCGTACCGCCACCCGGTCCCCGCCGCCTCCGGCACGGGCCCGGACGACTGGAAGTCGCTCAGCTGGGGGCAGGCCGCACAGCGCGTCTTCGCCATCGCCGCCGGCCTCATCGACCTCGGCGTGCGGCCCGAGGAGCGGGTCGCCCTCGCCTCCGCCACCCGGGTCGAGTGGATCCTCGCCGACCTCGGCGTGATGTGCGCGGGCGCCGCGACCACCACGGTCTACCCGCAGACCAACGCGGACGAGTCCGCCTTCATCCTCGCGGACTCCGAGTCGAAGGTGCTCATCGCCGAGGACGCCGCCCAGCTCGCCAAGGCGGTCGAGCGCCGCGCCGAGCTGCCCGGGCTCCACCACGTGGTGGTCGTCGACCCCGAGGGCGCCGACACCTCCGACGAGTGGGTCCTCACGCTCGCCGAGCTGGAGGCGCGCGGAGCGGCGTACCTGGAGAAGCACCCCGAGGCGGTGAAGGAGCGGGTCGCCGCGATCACCGCCGACCAGCTCGCCACCCTCATCTACACCTCGGGCACCACCGGCCGCCCCAAGGGCGTCCGCCTCCCGCACGACAACTGGTCGTACATGGCCAAGGCCATCGCCGCCACCGGCCTCGTCACCCGCGACGACGTCCAGTACCTGTGGCTGCCGCTCGCCCACGTCTTCGGCAAGGTCCTCACCTCCGGCCAGATCGAGGTCGGCCACGTCACCGCCGTCGACGGCCGCGTCGACAAGATCATCGAGAACCTGCCGGTGGTCCAGCCGACCTACATGGCGGCCGTCCCCCGCATCTTCGAGAAGGTCTACAACGGGGTCGCCGCCAAGGCCCGGGCCGGCGGCGGCGCCAAGTACAAGATCTTCCAGTGGGCCGCCGGCGTCGCCCGCGAGTACGCCAAGGTCACCCAGGACAACTTCCGCCGCACCGGCACCGCCTCCGCGCCCTTCGGCCTGAGCGCCAGGCACAAGGTCGCCGACGCGCTCGTCTACGCCAAGATCCGCGAGGCGTTCGGCGGCCGGCTGCGCGCCTGCGTCTCCGGCTCCGCCGCCCTCGCCCCCGACATCGGCTACTTCTTCTCCGGCGCCGGCATCCACATCCTGGAGGGGTACGGCCTCACCGAGTCCTCCGCCGCCTCCTTCGTCAACCCCGGCGAGGCGTACCGCACCGGCACCGTCGGCAAGCCGCTCCCCGGCACCGAGGTCCGCATCGCCGACGACGGCGAGATCCTGCTCCGCGGCCCCGGCATCATGGAGGGCTACCACGGGCTGCCGGAGAAGACCGCCGAGGTCCTGGAGGCCGACGGCTGGTTCCACACCGGCGACATCGGCGAGCTGTCCGCCGACGGCTACCTCAAGATCACCGACCGCAAGAAGGACCTGATCAAGACCTCCGGCGGCAAGTACATCGCCCCCGCCGAGGTCGAGGGCCAGTTCAAGGCCGTCTGCCCGTTCGTCTCCAACATCCTCGTGCACGGCGCCGACCGGAACTACTGCACCGCGCTCATCGCCCTCGACGAGCCCGCCCTCCTCGGCTGGGCCGCCGAGCACGGCCTCGCCGGAAAGCCGTACGCCGAGGTCGTCGCCGACCCGCGGACCGAGCAGCTCGTCCAGGGGTACGTGGACCGGCTCAACGAGGGCCTCCAGCGCTGGCAGACGATCAAGAAGTTCCGCCTGCTGCCCCGCGACCTCGACATCGAGCACGGCGAGCTCACCCCGTCGCTGAAGCTGAAGCGCCCGGTCGTCGAGCGCACGTACAAGGACCTCATCGAGGAGATGTACGCCGGGTCGCGCGAGGCCTGACCGCGCGGCGGGCCGCCACCTCGGGCGGTACGGGACAATGGACCCCATGCCTTCCGTACTGCCCGATGGTGAGCCCATGCCCGAGGACGGGGCGCTGCCCGCGCACGCCCTGGAAGGGGCCGGGGAGCGGCCGCTCGGGTTCTATCTGCACGTGCCGTACTGCGCCACGCGGTGCGGCTACTGCGACTTCAACACGTACACCGCGAGCGAACTGCGCGGTGCCGGCGGCGTGCTCGCCTCCCGGGACAACTACGCGGGGCAGGTCGCCGAGGAGATCCGGCTCGCCCGGAAGGTGCTCGGCGACGACCCGCGGCCGGTGCGGACGGTGTTCGTCGGCGGCGGCACGCCGACGCTGCTCGCCGCCGGCGACCTGGTGCGGATGCTGGGGGCGATCCGGGACGAGTTCGGGCTCGCCGACGACGCCGAGGTGACGACCGAGGCGAACCCGGAGTCCGTGGACCCGGCGTACCTGGAGGAGCTGCGGGCCGGCGGCTTCAACCGGATCTCCTTCGGCATGCAGAGCGCCCGGCCGCACGTGCTGCAGGTCCTCGACCGGAACCACACGCCCGGGCGGCCGGAGGCGTGCGTCGCAGAGGCCCGCGCCGCCGGGTTCGAGCACGTCAACCTGGACCTGATCTACGGCACGCCCGGGGAGAGCGACGACGACTGGCGGGCCTCGCTCGACGCCGCCCTCGGCGCCGGGCCCGACCACGTGAGCGCGTACGCCCTCATCGTCGAGGAGGGGACGCAGCTGGCGCGGCGGATCCGGCGCGGCGAGGTGCCGATGACCGACGACGACGTGCACGCGGACCGGTACCTGATCGCCGAGGAGACCTTCGAGGCCGCCGGGTTCTCCTGGTACGAGGTGTCCAACTGGGCCGCCTCCGAGGCGGGCCGCTGCCTCCACAACGAGCTGTACTGGCGCGGGGCCGACTGGTGGGGCGCGGGCCCCGGAGCCCACTCGCACGTCGGCGGGGTGCGCTGGTGGAACGTCAAGCACCCGGGCGCGTACGCCGCGGCGCTGGGCGCGGGCAGGTCGCCCGGCGCCGGGCGCGAGGTGCTGTCCGCGGAGGACCGGCGGGTCGAGCGGATCCTGCTGGAGCTGCGGCTGCGGGAGGGCGTCGAGCTGGACCTGCTGAAGCCCGCCGGCCTGGCGGCGTCGCGGAAGGCGCTGGACGACGGACTCCTCGACGCCGCGCCGTACGCCGCCGGGCGGGCCGTCCTGACCCTGCGCGGCCGGCTCCTCGCGGACGCGGTGGTGCGGGACCTGGTCGACTGACGGGCCCGCGGGGACCGCGTGGCGCCTCAGGCCGTCACGAAGTCGATCAGCTCCTCCACGCGGCCCAGGAGCGCCGGCTCCAGGTCCTTGTAGGACGTGACGCGCTTCAGGATGGCCTGCCAGACCGCGCCCGTGTTGTCGGCGGGCCAGCCGAGGGCCCGGCAGGTGCCCGTCTTCCAGTCCTGGCCGCGGGGGACCTCCGGCCAGGCGGGGATGCCGAGGACGGAGGGCTTCACCGCCTGCCAGACGTCGATGTACGGGTGGCCGACGACCAGGACGTGCTCCGAGGCGACCCCGGCGGCGATCCGGGACTCCTTGGAGCCCGGCACCAGGTGGTCGACCAGGACGCCCAGCCGGGCGTCCGGGCCCGGGGCGAAGCCGGCGACGATCTCCGGCAGGTGGTCCACGCCCTCCAGGTACTCGACCACCACGCCCTCGACCCGCAGGTCGTCGCCCCAGACCCGCTCGACCAGCTCGGCGTCGTGGCGGCCCTCCACATAGATGCGGCTCGCCCGCGCCACGCGCGCGCGTGCCCCGGGCACGGCGATCGAGCCGGAGGCCGTACGGGCCGGGCGGGCCGGGCCGCCGGACGGCGGGCGGACCAGGGTGACGACCCGGCCCTCCAGCAGGAAGCCGCGCGGCTCCAGCGGGAACACCCGGTGCTTGCCGAAGCGGTCCTCCAGCGTCACCGTGCCCGCCTCGCAGCGGATCACCGCCCCGCAGAAGCCCGTCGCCACCTCCTCCACGACCAGGTCGGTCTCGGCCGGGACCTCCGGGGCAGGCGCCGTGCGCTTCCACGGCGGGGTGAGGTCGGGGTCGTAGCTGCGCACGGGTTCCTGGTCCTCCGGGTGCACGGGCGGGTCGTCTCTGCCGGGCGGCCACGGCGGCGTCGGGTCCGGGCGGTGGCCGCGCACCCGGGGACGCTACGACACCGGGAAGCGGCGTGCCAGTTCCTCGCGCTGGCGTCGGACGAAAGCCGCGTCGACGGCCGCGCCGTGGCCGGGCACGTACAGGGCGTCCTCGCCGCCGAGGGCCAGCAGGCGGTCGAGGGCGTCGGGCCAGCGGGCGCCCACCGCGTCCGGGCCGGCCTGCGGCTCGCCGGACTCCTCGACCAGGTCGCCGCAGAACACCACCTCGCGCTCGCCCGGCACGCACACCACCAGGTCGTGGCCCGAGTGCGCCGGGCCCAGATTGGCCAGCAGCACCTGCCGGCCGCCCAGGTCGAGCGTCCACTCGCCGGTGACGGTGTGGCGCGGCGCCACCAGCGCCTCCGCCGCCTCGGCCGCTGCCCGCTCGTCCGCCCCGTGCCGCACCGCGTCCGCGCACAGCTCCTCGCGGGCCCGGGCCGAGCCCAGCAGCTCGTCGGTGCCGACCGCGCCGAAGACCTCCGCGCCGGCGAACGCGGCCGTGCCGAGGACGTGGTCGAAATGGGGGTGGCCGAGTGCGATGTGCGTCACGCGCCGGCCGCCGGTGACCGCCTCCGCCTGGGCCCGGATCGCGGCGCCCTCGGCGAGCGAGGAGCCGGTGTCGTACAGCAGCACGGCCCGTTCTCCCACGACGAGTCCGGTGGTGGCGTCCCAGCCGGGGAGCCGTCGCCGGCCCACTCCGGCCGCGAGCCGTTCCCACCCCTGAGCCGCCCAGACCGCTTCCTCGATGTCCATGCCGCCGACGCTAGCGGGTCCGCCTCCTTGCCAGGAGCGACCGGCCCGGCCGTACACTGGCCGGGGGTTTCCTGGCACTCGGACAGGGCGAGTGCCAAAAGCGGAGCAACCGGAACGGCTGGAACGGGAGGTGTGCGCGTGCTGAGCGAACGCAGACTCGAGGTGCTGCGCGCCATCGTCCAGGACTACGTCGGCACCGAGGAACCGGTCGGTTCCAAGGCGCTCACCGAACGCCACAAGCTCGGCGTCTCGCCCGCCACCGTGCGCAACGACATGGCGGTGCTGGAGGAGGAGGGGTACATCGCCCAGCCCCACACCAGCGCCGGGCGGATCCCCACCGACAAGGGCTACCGGCTCTTCGTGGACCGGCTGGCCGGCGTCAAGCCGCTCTCGACCCCCGAGCGGCGCGCCATCCACAACTTCCTCGACGGCGCCGTGGACCTCGACGACGTCGTGGGCCGTACGGTGCGGCTGCTCGCGCAGCTGACCCGGCAGGTCGCCGTCGTGCAGTACCCGTCGCTGACCCGCTCCTCCATCCGGCACGTCGAGCTGCTGTCGCTGGCCCCGGCCCGGCTGATGCTCGTCCTCATCACGGACACCGGACGGGTCGAGCAGCGGGTCATCGACTGCCCGGCGCCCTTCGGCGAGACCTCCCTCGCCGATCTGCGGGCCCGGCTCAACAGCCGGGTCGGCGGCCGTCGCTTCGCCGACGTGCCGCAGCTGGTGCAGGACCTCCCCGAGTCCTTCGAGGAGGCAGAGGAGCGCGCCACGGTCTCGGCCGTGCTCGCGACGCTCCTGGAGACGCTCGTGGAGGAGCACGAGGAGCGGCTGATGATCGGCGGCACCGCCAATCTCACCCGCTTCGGACACGACTTCCCGCTGACGATCAGGCCCGTCCTGGAGGCCCTGGAGGAGCAGGTCGTGCTCCTCAAACTCCTTGGCGAGGTCAAGGAATCGGGCATGACCGTACGCATCGGGCACGAGAACGCCTACGAGGGGCTGAACTCCACGTCCGTCGTCTCGGTCGGCTACGGTTCGGGCGGCGAGGCAGTCGCCAAACTCGGCGTGGTCGGACCGACCCGCATGGACTACCCCGGAACGATGGGAGCGGTACGCGCAGTGGCACGTTACGTCGGACAGATCCTGGCGGAGTCGTAAGTGGCCACGGACTACTACGCCACACTCGGCGTGCGCCGCGACGCGTCCCAGGACGAGATCAAGAAGGCGTTCCGGCGCCTCGCCCGCGAGCTTCACCCGGACGTGAACCCGGACCCGAAGACGCAGGAGCGGTTCAAGGAGATCAACGCCGCCTACGAGGTCCTGTCGGACCCGCAGAAGAAGCAGGTCTACGACCTCGGCGGCGACCCCCTGTCCAACTCCGGCGGGGGCGGCGCGGGCGGCTTCGGGGCTGGTGGCTTCGGCAACTTCTCCGACATCATGGACGCGTTCTTCGGCACGGCCTCGCAGCGCGGCCCGCGCTCGCGGACTCGCCGCGGCCAGGACGCCATGATCCGCCTGGAGATCGACCTCAACGAGGCGGCCTTCGGCACCACCAAGGACATCCAGGTCGACACGGCCGTCGTCTGCACCACCTGTTCGGGTGAGGGCGCCGCGCCCGGCACCTCCGCGCAGACCTGCGACATGTGCCGCGGCCGGGGCGAGGTCTCCCAGGTCACCCGGTCGTTCCTCGGCCAGGTCATGACCTCCCGGCCCTGCCCGCAGTGCCAGGGCTTCGGGACCGTCGTCCCGACCCCGTGCCCCGAGTGCGCGGGCGACGGCCGGGTCCGCTCGCGGCGCACGCTGACCGTGAAGATCCCCGCCGGCGTCGACAACGGCACCCGGATCCAGCTCGCGGGCGAGGGCGAGGTCGGCCCCGGCGGCGGCCCCGCCGGCGACCTGTACGTCGAGATCCAGGAGACCCCGCACGAGGTCTTCCAGCGGCGCGGCGACGACCTGCACTGCACGGTCACCCTGCCCATGACGGCGGCGGCGCTCGGCACGAAGGTGCAGCTCCAGACGCTGGACGGGCCGGAGGAGATCGACATCCGGCCGGGCACCCAGTCCGGGCAGTCGGTCCCGCTGCACGGCCGGGGCGTCACGCACCTGCGCGGCAACGGGCGCGGCGACCTGATCGTCCACGTCGAGGTCCAGACCCCGGGCAAGCTCGACGCCGAGCAGGAACGCCTGCTGCGCGAACTGGCCAAGCTACGCGGCGAGGAGCGGCCCCAGGGCCAGTTCCAGCCGGGCCAGCAGGGCCTGTTCTCCCGCCTGAAGGACGCGTTCAACGGACGCTGACGGGCGGCGCCCCCGGCTGCCGGAGGGCGCGCCCGACGGGCGCTGAGCACGGCGCTGTGATCGGGGCGGCACTCTGAGTGCCGCCCCTTTCCGCTGCCCGGGAACGGGCATGACACGATGCCCATATGTCCACCACCGCACTGAACGATCTCTTCCGGTACCCGATCGTGCAGGCCCCCATGGCGGGTGGCGCCTCCTGTCCCGCGCTCGTCGGAGCCGTCTGCGCGGCCGGCGCGCTCGGCTTCCTCGCGGCCGGGTACAAGACGGCCGGAAGCCTCTACCAGGAGATCAAGCAGGTCCGCGGGCTGACCGGACAGCCCTTCGGCGTCAACGTCTTCATGCCGCAGACCGGCCCCACGGCCGACCCCGCCGCCATCGAGGTCTACCGGCACCAGCTGGCCGGGGAGGCCGGCTGGTACGGGACCCGGCTCGGCGAGACCGACGACTCGCGCGACGACGGCTACGAGTCCAAGCTGGCGATCCTCCTGGAGGACCCGGTCCCGGTGGTCTCCTTCACCTTCGGCTGCCCGAAGCCCGAGACCTTCGAGGCGTTCGCGCGCGCCGGCACGTTCACGATCGTCACCGTCACCTCCGCCGAGGAGGCCCGTACGGCGCAGGCGGCCGGCGCCGACGCGCTGTGCGTCCAGGGCGTCGAGGCCGGCGGCCACCAGGGCACGTACCGGGACGACCCGGCCGACCAGCAGCCCGGCACCGGCCTGCTCGCCCTCCTCGCCCAGGTCCGCGAGGCCACCGCGCTGCCGCTGGTCGCCGCCGGCGGTCTGATGCGCGGCGCGCAGATCGCCGCCGTGCTCGCCGCCGGGGCCGGCGCGGCCCAGCTCGGTACCGCCTTCCTCGTCTGCCCCGAGTCCGGCGCCGACCCGCTGCACAAACGGGCCCTGACCGACCCGCTCTTCACCCGCACCGCCCTCACCCGGGCGTTCTCCGGCCGCCCGGCGCGCGGGCTCGTCAACCGCTTCATGCGCGAGCACGGCCCGTACGCCCCCGCCGCCTACCCCGAGATCCACCACCTCACCGCCCCGCTGCGGAAAGCCGCCGCCGGCGCCGGCGACGCCCAGGGCATGGCCCTGTGGGCGGGCCAGGGCCACCGGCTGGCGCGCGAGCTGCCCGCCGGGGAGCTGGTCGAGGTGCTGGCCGCCGAACTCGACACCGCCCTCACCGAACTCACCGAACCCGCCGGCCCGGCCCCCAGGAGTGCCCCATGACCGCCCCCGTCTTCGTCGTCGACGCCGTCCCCGGCGCCGGCCCCTTCGTCCTGGACGGCCCCGAGGGGCGGCACGCCGTCTCCGTGAAGCGCCTCCAGGCCGGCGAGGAGCTGGTCCTCACCGACGGCCGGGGCCGCTGGGCCGAGTGCGTGGTGCGGGAGACCGAGGGCAAGGACCGGCTGACCGTCGAGGTCACGGCGGACCACGAGGAGCCCGCGGAGGAGCCCCGGATCACCGTCGTCCAGGCCCTCCCCAAGGGCGACCGGGGCGAACTCGCCGTCGAGACCATGACCGAGACCGGCGTCGACGCGATCGTGCCGTGGGCGGCCTCCCGCTGCATCACCCAGTGGCGCGGCGACCGCGGCCTCAAGGCGCTCGGCAAGTGGCGCGCCACCGCCCGCGAGGCCGGCAAGCAGTCCCGCCGCACCCGCTTCCCCGAGGTCGCCGACCTGATGACCACCAAGCAGGTCGCGCAGCTGCTCGCCGCCGCCGACTTCGCGGCCGTCCTGCACGAGGACCGCGCCCACCCCAGCGGCGCCCTCGCCACCGCCGACCTCCCCGCGCGGGGCTCCGTCGTGCTGGTCGTCGGCCCCGAGGGCGGGGTGTCGCCGGACGAGCTGGCCGCCTTCGAGGCGGCGGGAGCGAAGCCGTACCGGCTCGGCCGGAGCGTCCTGCGGACCTCCACGGCGGGCACGGCGGCCACCGCCCTCGTCCTCGGCCGCACCGGCCGCTGGGGCTGAACCCCCCAGGGGGGACCGGCTGTCCGGGCGCGGCGGGCCTTTTCTAGGCTGGCCCCCATGGCCGACGAGTCCCCCCTGATCCGCAGTCTGCGCGCCGCGGTCGCCGCCGCGCCCGCCGACGTGCCCCTGCGCCTCCACTTCGCCGAACTCCTCCTCGCGGAGGGGCGGAACGACGAGGCCGTCACGGAGGCGGCCGTCGCCCTCCAGCACGCGCCGGGCGACGCCGCCGCCCGGGCCCTGATGGTCCGCGCCATGGGGATGCCGCCGGCCGCGCCGGAGCCGCCGCCCGGCCCCGTACCGCCGCCCGCGCCCGTGCCGGAGACCCCGCCCGTCCCGGAGACCCCGCCCGCCCCCGTACAGCCGTCCGACGCGAAGCCCGCGTTCGACTGGGCCGCCGCCGAGGAGCAGGTCGCCGACGTCGTCGGGCCGCGGTTCCTGGACGCGCCGCAGGCCGACGGCGGGGACGGGCTCGCCGGGGACGCCGCCGCCTGGGACGTGGACGCGCCCGGGGCCGTCCGGCTCGCCGACGTCGGCGGCATGACCGACGTCAAGGAACGGCTCGAAGCCGCCTTCCTCGCCCCCATGCGCAACCCCGAACTCCGCCGCCTCTACGGCAAGTCGCTGCGCGGCGGGCTCCTCCTGTACGGCCCTCCCGGCTGCGGCAAGACCTTCATCGCCCGGGCCGTCGCCGGCGAACTCGGCGCGAACTTCCTCACCGTCTCGCTCTCCGACGTCCTCGACATGTGGATCGGGGCCTCCGAGAAGAACATCCACGACATCTTCGAGACCGCCCGCCGCCAGGCGCCCTGCGTGGTCTTCCTCGACGAGCTGGACGCCCTCGGCGGCAAGCGCTCCCGCACCCACAGCAACGGGCTCCGCAACGTCGTCAACCAGCTCCTCACCGAACTCGACGGCATCGCGTCCGGCGCCGGCAACGAGGGGGTCTTCGTCCTCGCCGCCACCAACGTGCCCTGGGACGTCGACATCGCCCTGCGCCGCCCCGGCCGCCTCGACCGCACCCTGCTCGTGCTGCCGCCGGACGCCCCCGCGCGCGAGGCGATCCTCCGCTACCACCTGCGCGAGCGGCCCATCGAGGCCGTCGACCTCGGCAAGCTCGTCAAGGTCACCGAGGACTTCTCCGGCGCCGACCTCGCCCATCTGTGCGAGACCGCCGCCGAGTCCGCCCTCCTCGACTCCGCCCGCACCGGCAAGGTCCGCCTCATCACCACCAAGGACCTGCTCGGCGCAGCGAAGCAGCTCAGGCCGTCCACCGAACCGTGGTTCGCCGCCGCCCGGAACGTCGCCATGTTCGCCAACGAGGGCGGTCTCTACGACGACCTCCTCGCCTACCTGAAGCGGAAGCGGAAGCTGTGACCACCCCCGCCACGCCCACCGGTCCCGCCGCCCCCTCCGCGCTCGCCCGGGCCGAGGCGCTGTACGAGGCGGGCCGCCACGAGCAGGCCGGGGAGCTCGCCGCCCGGCACCTCGCGGAGGCCCCCGAGGACGCCGACGCCCTCGTCCTCCTCGCCCGCTGCCGGCACCGGGCCGGGGACCACCCCGCCGCCCTCGCCGCCGCCGAACAGGCGCTGCGCGCCGCACCCGAGCTGCTCGGGGCGCACCTGACGCACGCCCAGGTGCTGCTCGCCCTCAAGCGGTACGGGGACGCCGAGGCCGCCGCCCAGCGCGCGGTCCAGCTCGCCCCGCAGTTCTGGGGCAGCCACTACGCGATGGGCACCGCGCTCGCCGCGACCGCCGAGGCCGGCGGCGGACGCGACCGGGCCCGGCTCACCGCCGCCTACGAGGCCGCCAGGACCGCCGTCGCGCTCGGCCCCGAGGAGGACGCGGCGCACTTCCTCGTCGGGCTCACCGCCCAGCGCCGCGGCGACCACGCCACCGCCCGGCAGGCGTACGAGACGACCCTGCGGCTCAACCCGCAGAGCAGCGAGGCCCACAACAACCTCTCGCTCGTCCGGCTGCGCCGCCGCTGGCTGCGGCGCGGGGCCTGGACGCAGGCCGCCGAGGGCTTCGTCGCCTCCGCCGCGCTCGACCTCACCGACCGCAAGGCCCGCTTCAACCTGGAGGCCATGGCGTGGGGGACCGCGGCCGGCGCCCGCTGGGTCGCCCTCGTCGGGTTCCTCGCCTCCGCCGTCGGCACCGCCCCGATCCGTACCGGCGCGACCGGCGCCGACGCGTTCGTGCCGCTCGCCGTCGGGGCCGCCGTGCTGGCCGGCGCCTGGGGCGGCTGGGCCGTGTGGATGGCCCGCCGGGTGCCGCCGCGGCTGCGCCGCCCGCTGCTCCTGGTCGCCCGCAACTGCCGGCCGGTGCTCGCGATGGCCGCCGCCGTCGGCCTCCTCGGGCTGTACTCGGCGGTCTCCATGGCGCTGTGGACCGTCGACGCGGGGGCGGTCGCGGGGCTGGGCAGCCCGCTGTTCTGGGCCGTGGTCCTCACGTACTGGTTCAGCCGGTCCGCCCTGCGCCGGCGGATGCCGCAGGACTGAGCGGGGCCGCCCGATAGCATGCGCGGGTACTGATCCACCGGAGGCGAGGAGGCCCGGAGCATGGCCGGAGAGCCGCAGAGCGACTGCCTGTTCTGCAAGATCGTGGCGGGGGAGGTGCCGGCGACCCTCGTCCGCGAGACCGAGACCACGCTGGCCTTCCGCGACATCAACCCGCAGGCGCCCACCCACGTGCTCGTCATCCCGCGGCTCCACTACCCGGACGCCGCGTCGCTCGCCGCCGCCGCGCCGACCGTCGCCGCCGACGTGCTGCGCGAGGCCGGCGAGGTCGCCGCGCAGGAGAAGGTCGACGGCAGCGGCTACCGCATCACCTTCAACACCGGTGCCGGCGCCGGCCAGACCGTCTTCCACGCGCACGCGCACGTGCTGGGCGGCCGCGGCCTCAACTGGCCCCCCGGATAGGCACGTGTCCGTCCGCGAACTGGTCGTCCTCGGCACCGCCAGCCAGGTCCCGACCCGCCACCGCAACCACAACGGGTACCTGCTCCGCTGGGACGGCCACGGCCTGCTCTTCGACCCCGGCGAGGGCACCCAGCGGCAGATGCTGCGGGCCGGGGTCGCCGCGCACGACCTGAACCGGATCTGCGTCACGCACTTCCACGGCGACCACTCGCTGGGCCTGGCCGGGGTGATCCAGCGGATCAACCTCGACCAGGTCCCGCACCAGGTCACCGCCCACTACCCGGCGAGTGGGCAGCACTTCTTCGAGCGGCTGCGGTACGCCACCGCCTACCGCGAGACCGTCGAGCTGACCGAGGCCCCGGTCGCGGACGACGGCGTCGTCGCCGTCACCGGCGCCTTCACGCTGGAGGCCCGCCGTCTCTCCCACCCCGTCGAGTCCTTCGGCTACCGGCTGACCGAGCCCGACGGGCGCCGGCTGCTGCCCGAGCGGCTCGCCGCGCACGGCATCGCCGGCCCCGACGTGGGCCGGCTCCAGCGGGAGGGCCGCCTCGGCGGCGTCACCCTCGACGAGGTCAGCGAGGTCCGGCGCGGCCAGCGCTTCGCCTTCGTCATGGACACCCGGCTCTGCGACGGCGTGCACGCCCTCGCCGACGGCGCCGACCTGCTCGTCATCGAGTCGACCTTCCTCGACGAGGACGTCCGGCTCGCCCGCGACCACGGCCACCTCACGGCCGGCCAGGCCGCCGCCGTCGCCCGCGACGCGGGCGTCCGGCACCTCGTCCTCACCCACTTCTCGCAGCGCTACTCCGACCCGGCGGAGTTCGAGCGGCAGGCCCGCGCCGCCGGCTTCGACGGCGAGCTGAGCGTCGCCCGGGACCTCCTGCGGGTCCCCGTACCGAAACGAACGTGACCATGCCCCACCCCGCCGTCCTCCCCAAGGCCGAACTCCACCTCCACATCGAAGGCACCCTCGAACCCGAGCTGGCCTTCGCCCTCGCCGAACGGAACGGCGTCACCCTCCCGTACGCCGACACCGCCGCGCTCCGCGAGGCATACCGGTTCAGCGACCTCCAGTCGTTCCTGGACCTCTACTACGCGCTGATGGCGGTCCTGCGCACCGCCGACGACTTCACCGCGCTCGCCGACGCCTACCTGGAGCGGGCCGCCGCGCAGGGCGTCCGGCACGCCGAGATCTTCTTCGACCCGCAGGCCCACACCGCGCGGGGCGTCCCGATCGGCACCGTGATCGAGGGACTGACCGCCTCCCTCGACCGGTCCGAGGAGCGGTACGGGATCTCCACCCGGCTCATCCTCTGCTTCCTGCGCGACGAGTCCGAGGAGTCGGCGCTCGCCACCCTGGAGGCCGCGAAGCCGTACCTGGACCGGATCACCGGCGTCGGCCTCGACTCGGCCGAGGTCGGGCACCCGCCCGCCAAGTTCCGGGCGGTGTACGAGGAGGCCGCCCGGCTCGGTCTGCGGCGGGTCGCGCACGCCGGCGAGGAGGGCCCGGCGGCGTACGTCCGCGAGGCGCTGGACGTGCTCGGCGTGGAGCGGATCGACCACGGGCTGCGCTGCATGGAGGACCCGGAGCTGGTCGAGCGGCTGGTCCGCGAGCGGATCCCGCTGACCCTGTGCCCCCTGTCGAACGTCCGGCTGCGGGTGATCGACACGCTCGCCGACCACCCGCTGCGGGAGATGCTGGACGCCGGGCTGCTGGTGACGGTCAACTCCGACGACCCCGCCTACTTCGGCGGCTACGCGGGCGACAACTACGACGGGGTCCGCGACGCGCTCGGCCTCACCGCGGAGCAGCTGCGGGTGCTGGCCCGGCACTCCTTCGAAGCGGCGTTCCTCGACGACGACGAGCCGCGCCGCGCCCGCTACCTCGCCGAGGTGGAGGCCCACACCTTCTGACGGGCCCGGGAAGCCGCCCGAGGCGGCGGGATCGGGGCGATGGGCTGCTCCGGGGCGCCGACCTGGGGGAGGAGCGCCGTCGGGGCCGGCGACGCGCCCGCGACGTACGCCGCCGCGGCGCCCCCGCGGCGGCGGACCGAGCCGGGAACCAGCGGACGGCCGGAGGCGTGCCGGGCCACCGCGGCCATGGGGGCGGCCACCAGCAGCAGCAGGCCCGCGAGGACCGCGCCCATGCCGGGGTAGCCGGCCGTCTCCGACAGGACGCTGCCGGTGACCGGGCCGCAGGCCGTGCCGAGCGAGGACGCCGAGCCGACGAGGACCGCCCACCGGCCGCGCGGGTCGAGGGAGGCGGCGAGGCCGAGCAGATAGGACAGGACGACCGGGTAGAGCGCGTTCCAGAGGATCTCGCCGGCCGCGAAGGCGCCGAGGCCGTCCGCGGCGGCGCTGAGCAGCACGCAGCCCGCGATCAGAGCCGTGCCCGCGCCGATCGGCACCGCCCGGCCCAGCCGCGAGCCCAGCGCCCCCGCCGCCGTCACCCCGGCGAGACCCGCGCCGAGCGCCACCGCGAAGACCGCGCCGACGGTCACCTCGGACAGCCCGGCCTGGCCGGTGCCGATCCGCCCGCTCACGCCCCAGAGCGCGTTCTGGGCGAGCGACCAGCACAGCACGCACCCGGCCAGCACGGCGCCCGCCCGGCGGTACGGCAGCGGGCCGGAGGCCTCCGGGACGGCGGCGCCCCGGCACGCGCGCGGGGCACCCGGCAGCCGGCCCGTGACCGGCCACACCAGGACCGCCGCGCCCGCCAGCGCGAGCAGCGGCAGGGCGTGGCCACCGCCGAGCCGCGGCAGCGTCAGATAGAGCGCCCCGGCCGCCGCCGACACCGACAGCAGGCCCAGCGTGGACGCCCGCTGCGGATCCGGCTGCCCGGCGATCCCGGAGGCGGCCACCGCCGTCGCCGTACCGGAGCCGAAGCCGCCGAGGACCACCCCGGCGACCACCGGCGGCAGGCCGTCGGCCGCGGCGGCGCAGCCGTACCCCAGCGCCATGGCGAGCAGACCGAGGCGGGCGGCCCGGCGGGGGCCGATCCGCTCGACCCGCGCGGCGAGCGTGAAGCCGGCGGAGGCGGAGCCGAGCAGCAGCACCGAACCGGTCAGCCCCGCCTGGGACGGACCCAGGCCGAGCCCGGAGGCGAGCCGGCCGACGACGGTCGGCAGCAGGTACGGGGCGAGATAGCCGGCCGTGAAGAGGGCGACGAGGGCCGCGAGGGGCCCCCGGGCGCGCGGGCGCGCAGACATGGGCGTTCCAGGAACCGAACGGGGAGATGAGACGGCGCCCCGGTGATCCACGGGGGCGCGGCACCATGTGTATCAAGCGACCGAAGGGGCGGAGAAGGCACTCTCCCCCGATTCATCCTGTGAGACAGGACACCATCGGTTTGGCCGGGGTGATCCGGGGTAGGGACCGGCGATCCGCCGCGTCACCCCCGCCACGCCGGTCCCATCGGGCACACTGTCCGGATCGGCACCCGGTGCCGATCCCGCCGCACCACGACCGGGGAGTTTCGCCGTGAGCACAGCCAGCGGAGACCAGCGCGCACAGCGGTACGGAGAGGACACGCGGCCCGCCGCGACGGACCCCGCGGCGGACGGCGACCGGCGCGCCGGACGGCCCGGCGCCCGCCCCGAACCCGGCACGACCCCCGCGCGGCCCCGCCCCGAGCCCGGCATCGACCCGCTGGAGACCGTCCGCGAAGCCGCCGACCCGGCCTGCGACGTCTTCCTCACCGGCACCGTCTTCCTCGACATCGTCTTCACCGGCCTCGACAGCGCCCCCGTCCGCGGCACCGAGTCCTGGGCCCGCGGCATGGGCTCCAGCCCCGGCGGCGTCGCCAACATGGCCACCGCCCTCGCCCGCCTCGGCCTGCGCACCTCCCTCGCCGCCGCCTTCGGCGACGACCACTACGGCGAGTACTGCTGGGACGCCCTCGAACAGGGCGAGGGCATCGACCTCTCGCTCTCCCGCACCGTCCCCGGCTGGCACTCCCCGGTCACCGTCTCCATGGCCTACGAGGGCGAGCGCACCATGGTCTCCCACGGCCACGAGGCGCCCGGACCCGACGGACCCGCCGTCCGCCCCCCGCTCGCCCGCGCCGCCGTCGCCTCCCTCGCCCCCGGCCGCACCGAGGAGTGGGTCGCGCGCGCCGCCCGCGACGGCGCCCGGGTCTTCGCCGACGTCGGCTGGGACGACACCGGCCGCTGGGACCTGGCGGCCCTGGCCGACCTGGAGCACTGCGAGGCGTTCCTGCCCAACGCCGCCGAGGCGATGCGCTACACCCGCACCGACTGCCCGCGCGCCGCCGCCCGCGCGCTGGCCGACAAGGTCCGCTACGCCGTCGTCACCCTCGGCTCCGAGGGCGCCTACGCCGTCGACGGCGCCACCGGCGAGACCGCCGAGGTGCCCGCCATCCGCGTCGAGGCCCTCGACCCCACCGGCGCCGGCGACGTCTTCGTGGCCGGCTTCGTCACCGGCACCCTCGCCGACTGGCCGCTCGCCGACCGGCTCGCCTTCGCCGGCCTCACCGCCGCCCTCTCCGTCCAGGAGTTCGGCGGCTCCCTCTCCGCCCCCACCTGGACCGAGGTCGCCGCCTGGTGGCAGCACGTCCAGCACGACGACCGGCAGGACCCGGAGGCGCTGCGCGCCCGCTACGCCTTCCTCGAAGGGCTGCTCCCCGCCCCCGCGCGCCCCTGGCCGCCCCGCCGCGCCGTGCCCACCATCGGCTTCCGGGCCGCCGTCCCGTAAACCGCTTCGGGCACCCCGGTGCCAGGTCGTAGGCTGGGGGCGAGAGGTTGTCGAGCAGCGAGAACCCCGCAGCAGGAGGTATGCGCAGGCCAGAGGGCCGGCCCATGACGCAGACACCCACAGCCCCCAACGGAACGCCGGGCGAGGCCCGTGCCCACTTCGCGGTGCCCGCCAAGCACCCCATGGTGACCGTCCTCGGTTCCGGCGACTCCCTGCTCCGCGTGATCGAACACGCCTTCCCGGACGTCGACATCCACGTCCGGGGCAACGAGGTCAGCGCGGTCGGCGACGCCAGGGAAGTCGCCCTCATCCAGCGCCTGTTCGACGAGATGATGCTGGTGCTCCGCACCGGACAGCCGATGACGGAGGACGCAGTGGAACGCTCCATCGCCATGCTCAAGGCGACCGAGAACGGCGAAGGCGCCGAAGAGACCCCGGCCGAGGTGCTCACCCAGAACATCCTGTCCAGCCGGGGCCGCACCATCCGCCCCAAGACGCTCAACCAGAAGCGCTACGTCGACGCGATCGACAAGCACACGATCGTCTTCGGCATCGGCCCCGCCGGCACCGGCAAGACCTACCTGGCCATGGCCAAGGCCGTCCAGGCCCTCCAGTCCAAGCAGGTCACCCGGATCATCCTGACCCGCCCGGCGGTCGAGGCCGGCGAGCGCCTCGGCTTCCTCCCCGGCACCCTGTACGAGAAGATCGACCCGTACCTCCGGCCGCTCTACGACGCCCTGCACGACATGCTCGACCCGGACTCCATCCCCAAGCTGATGGCGAACGGGACGATCGAGGTCGCGCCGCTGGCATACATGCGTGGGCGCAGCCAGCCCGTCTTTACGAACGTGCTGACGCCGGACGGCTGGCGCCCCATCGGGACCCTTGAGGTCGGTGACCTCGTCATCGGCTCCAACGGCGAACCCACCCCTGTCCTCGGCGTCTACCCGCAGGGCGAGCGGGACATCTACCGGGTCTCCGCCCAGGACGGCTCCTGGACGCTGTGCTGCGGCGAGCACCTGTGGACAGTCAGGACGCGTGACGACGCGCGCCGGAACAAGCCGTGGCGGGTCCTGGAGACCCAGGACATGATCGGCAACCTGCGGGCCGCGCACGCCCGCCGGTACGAGCTCCCGCTGCTCACCGCGCCGGTGGCGATGCCCGAGCGCGAGGTCCCGATGGACCCGTACGCGCTGGGGCTGCTGCTCGGGGACGGCTGCTTGACCGGTTCCACCACGCCGACGTTCTCCACGGAGGACCCCGAGCTGGCGAAGGAGCTGGAAGCCGTGCTGCCCGGGGTCTCGGTCCGGGCGAAGGGCGGTCCTGACTACGTTCTGAACCGCGTCTCGGCCCCCGGCGATGTCATCACCCTCGAGAACCCCGTGACGAGGGTCCTCCGGCAGCTCGACCTCCTCGGCACCCGGTCCCATTCCAAGTTCGTTCCCGATGACTACCTGCAGAACACCGCCGAGGTCCGCCTCGCAGTGCTCCAGGGCCTCCTCGACTCCGACGGCGGTCCGGTCACGCAGAAGGACCGCACCTGCCGGATCCAGTACTCGACCGCCTCGATCGCGCTCCGCGACGACGTGATCGCCCTGGTCCAGTCGCTCGGCGGTGTCGCCTACACCAGGCGCCGCGCCGCCGAAGGGCGCCCTCAGGGGACGGCCCTGGGCAAGCACCGCCACGACTCCCACGTCGTCGACATCCGCCTCCCCGAAGGCATCGAGCCCTTCCGGCTCGCCCGCAAGCGGGACGCGTACCACGCGGCGGGCGGCGGCGGTCGTCCGATGCGGTTCATCGACTCCATCGAGCCCGCAGGGCGCGAGGAGACCGTCTGCATCCAGGTCGCGGCCGAGGACTCGCTGTACGTCACGCAGGACTACCTGCTGACGCACAACACCCTCAACGACGCGTTCATCATCCTCGACGAGGCGCAGAACACGAACCCCGAGCAGATGAAGATGTTCCTCACCCGCCTCGGCTTCGACTCGAAGATCGTCATCACCGGCGACATCACCCAGGTCGACCTCCCCGGCGGCGTGAAGAGCGGCCTGCGGCAGGTCCGGGACATCCTCGACGGCGTCCCCGATGTGCACTTCTCGACCCTCACGTCGCAGGATGTCGTCCGGCACAGGCTCGTCGGCCGTATCGTCGACGCGTACGAGAAGTACGACAGCGCCAACGAGCAGCGCACCGGCCGCAACGGGAAGTAGAAGAGCACCGCACATGTCGATCGACGTCAACAACGAGTCCGGCACCGAGGTCGACGAGCAGGCGATCCTCGACATCGCCCGCTACGCCCTCGGCCGCATGCGCATCCACCCGCTGTCCGAGCTGTCGGTGATCGTGGTGGACGCGGAGGCGATGGAGCAGCTCCACATCCAGTGGATGGACCTCCCCGGACCGACGGACGTCATGTCCTTCCCGATGGACGAGCTCCGCCCGCCGGCCAAGGACGACGAGGAGCCCCCGCAGGGGCTCCTCGGCGACATCGTGCTCTGCCCCGAGGTCGCCAAGAAGCAGGGCGAGGACGCCCCGACCAAGCACTCCATGGACGAGGAGCTGCAGCTCCTCACCGTCCACGGCGTCCTCCACCTGCTCGGCTACGACCACGAGGAGCCCGACGAGAAGGCCGAGATGTTCGGCCTCCAGGCGGCGATCGTCGACGGCTGGCGCGCCGAGAAGGGCCTCACCGGCCCGTCCCCCGCGCCGACCGTCAACTAACCCGCGCGCCCGATGAGCATCCAGCTGATCCTCGGCGCGGTCGCCCTGGTCGTCGTCGCCTGGCTCGCCGCCTGCGCCGAGGCCGGACTCGCCCGCGTCTCCAGCTTCCGCGCCGCCGAGGCCGTCCGCTCCGGACGGCGCGGCGCCGGGAAGCTCTCCCAGGTCGCCGCCGACCCCACCCGCTACCTGAACGTGGCGCTGCTCGTCCGCGTCGCCTGCGAGATGGCGGCCGGCGTCCTCGTCACGTACGCCTGCCTGGAGTACTTCCCGGAGACCTGGGAGGCGCTGCTGGTCGCGATCGCCGTGATGGTGCTGGTCAGCTATGTGGCGGTCGGCGTCTCGCCGCGCACCATCGGCCGCCAGCACCCGCTGAACACGGCGACCGCCGCCGCGTACGTCCTCCTCCCGCTGGCCCGGATCATGGGCCCGGTCCCGCAGCTGCTGATCCTCATCGGCAACGCGCTCACCCCCGGCAAGGGCTTCCGCAAGGGCCCCTTCGCCTCCGAGGCCGAGCTGCGGGCGCTGGTGGACCTGGCCGAGCAGGAGTCGCTGATCGAGGACGAGGAGCGCCGGATGGTGCACTCGGTCTTCGAGCTGGGCGACACCCTGGTCCGCGAGGTGATGGTGCCGCGCACCGACCTGGTCTCCATCGAGCGGTACAAGACCGTCCGGCAGGCGCTCACCCTCGCGCTGCGCTCCGGCTTCTCCCGGATCCCGGTGACGGGGGAGAACGAGGACGACGTCGTCGGGATCGTGTACCTGAAGGACCTGGCCCGCAAGACGCACATCAACCGCGACGCGGAGGCCGACCTGGTCTCCACCGCGATGCGGGCCGCGTCGTTCGTCCCCGACACCAAGAACGCCGGCGACCTGCTGCGCGAGATGCAGCGGGAGCGCAACCACGTCGCCGTCGTCATCGACGAGTACGGCGGCACGGCCGGCATCGTCACCATCGAGGACATCCTGGAGGAGATCGTCGGCGAGATCACCGACGAGTACGACCGGGAGCTGCCGCCGGTCCAGGAGCTCGGCGACGACCGCCACCGGGTGACCGCCCGCCTCGACATCGGCGACCTGGGCGAGCTGTACGGCTTCGGCCCGGACGAGTTCGACGACGAGGACGTGGAGACCGTCGGCGGACTGCTCGCCAAGGCCCTCGGCCGGGTCCCGATCTCCGGCGCCACGGCCGTCGTCGCCCTGCCGGACGGGCGGGAGCTGAAGCTGACCGCCGAGGCGTCGGCCGGCCGCCGGAACAAGATCGTCACCGTGCTCGTCGAGCCGGTCGCCCCGGCCGCGGCGGCGGGGGAGGAGCGGGCGTGACCCCGGAGCGGCTGCGCGCCTTCTGCCTGGAGTTCAACGACGCGACCGAGGAGTTCCCCTTCGGCCCCGACGTCTCCGTCTTCAAGGTGGCGGGGAAGCTCTTCGCGCTCTCCTGGCTCGACGCCGAGCCGCTGCGGGTCAACCTCAAGTGCGACCCGGAGGACGCCGTACGGCTCCGCGAGGAGTACCCGGCGATCACCCCCGGCTACCACATGAACAAGCGCCACTGGAACACCGTCGAGGTGGCCGGGCTCCCGGACCGGATGGTCCGGGAGCTCATCGAGGACTCGTACGACCTGGTCGTCGCCGGTCTGCCGAAGGCGGTACGGCTCCGGCTCGACCGGCCGTAGCTCACCGCGCGCGGCGCAGACCGAGGGCGACCAGCACCGCCGCGCCGAGCACGATCGCCGCGTCCACAGCGACGACGGTGCGCACCCCTTCGTACAGGCCGCCGCCGGTGGTGGCGAGGACGCCGAGCATCGGGATGCCGACGGTGAGGCCGACCTGCTGGGTGGTGGTGACGAGCCCGGTCGCCAGGCCCTGCTCCTCGTCGCGGACGCCCGAGGTGACCGTGAGGCCGTACGAGATGATCGCGCCGAGGTGGAACATCGAGGCGAGGGTGACCGCGACGGTCGCCACGACCGCGCCGGAGCGCTCGCCGATGCCGAGCAGCGCCGCCGTGAGGACCGCCTGTCCGGCGAGCGAGACGACGAGGGTGCGGCGGGCGCCGATCCGTCCGACGACCTTGGGCGTGAGCGTCCCGGCGAGGACCGAGAACAGGCCCTGGATCCCGAAGACGACGCCGGTCGCGAAGGCCGAGAGGCCCAGCGTCGACTGGAGGTAGAGCGTCAGGACGAAGACGATCGTCGACATCATCGAGAAGGTGACGAGGCCGCCGAGGTTGCCGAAGGCGACCGTGCGCCGGCGGAGCATCGGCAGCGAGACCAGCGGCGCCGGGTGGCGGGACTCGACGACGACGAAGGCGGTCAGCAGGAGCAGTCCGGCGGCCAGGGCGACGAGCACGTCGGTGCCGCCGAAGCCGCGTTCGGCGGCGGTCGTCAGGGCGTAGATGAGGGCGAGCAGGCCGCCGGTGACGGTGACCGCGCCGGGCACGTCGAGCCGGGGCCGGTCGGGGGTGCGGGACTCGGTGAGCAGGCCCGGCGCGAGCGGCAGCACGATCAGCGTGATGACGGCGAGCAGGCCCATGGTGGAGCGCCAGCCCAGGGTGTCGGTCATGACGCCGCCGAGGACCATGCCGACGGTGAAGCCCAGCGACATCAGGGTGCCGGAGATGCCGAGCGCCCGGTCGCGCAGCGGCCCCTCCGGGAAGGACGTGGTGAGCAGGGACATGCCGGTGGGCACGATCGCGGCGGCGCCGACGCCCTGGAGGGCGCGGCCGGCGAGGAAGGACGCCGGGTCCCAGGCGACGGTCGCGAGCACGGAGGCGGCGGCGAAGAGGCCGAGGCCGCCGAGGAAGAGCCGCTTGCGGCCGTAGAGGTCGCCGATCCGCCCGAAGAGCAGCAGGAAGCCGCCGGAGGGGAGGGCGAAGGCGGTGACGGCCCACTGGAGGGCGGACGGGTCGAGGCCGAGGTCGGCGCCGAGGACGGGCAGTGCGACGTTGAGGACGGAGAAGTCGAGCGCCACGATGAACTGGGCGGCGCACAGCACGAAGAGGACGAGCCGGGAGCGGCCGGTGAGGGCCGGGGGAGCCGGCGCGGTGCCGGGGGTGTCGGGGGCGGAGGTCACGGTTGCCATGCCCACGACTCTCACCGGCCGGGAACATCGCCGGGTAGCGGGAACTTATCCTGTTGGTCGCACCACCAGGCGACCGGGGGAGGAAGCACACGTGGTGACAGCGGTGGAGAGCGGCGGTGCCAAGGCGCACCGGCTGGCCGAGCTGCGCGAGTTCCTGATGAGCCGCCGGGCCCGGGTGACCCCGGCCGAGGCGGGCCTGCCGGACGGCGGCGGCAGGCGGCGCACGCCCGGCCTGCGCCGCGAGGAGGTCGCCGTCCTCGCGGGCGTCGGGGTCAGCTGGTACCAGTGGCTGGAGCAGGGGCGGGACATCACCGTCTCGCCGCAGGTCCTGGACTCGGTGGCGCGGGTGCTGCGGCTGAGCCCGGCCGAGCGCCGCCATCTGTACGTCCTGGCGGCGCTGAACCCGCCGGCCCTCGAACCGGCCCCGGAGGACCGGGGGATGTGCGACGGGCTGCGGCGGCTGATCGAGGCGTGGATGCCGTTCCCGGCGCACATCATGGACGCGTACTGGAACATCGTGATGTTCAACGAGGCGGCGGCGGCCGTCTTCGGGCTGCGGCCGGACGTGCACCGCAACTGCCTGATCGACTTCTTCACCGACGAGAGCTACCGGGGGCGGATGCGCGGCTGGGAGGAGCTGGCGCCGAAGGTGGTGGCGCAGTTCCGGTCGGCGTGCTCGGAGTGCCCGGACGACGAGGGCTTCCGGGCGGTGGTCGAGGAGGCGAAGGCGGCGAGCGCCGAGTTCGCGGAGCTGTGGGAGCGGCGGGACATCCTGCCCGGCGGCCAGAACCGCAAGGAGATGGACCACCCGGTGGCCGGTCTCCTGGTCGTGGAGGCCACCCAGCTGAGGGTGCCGGCCCGGCCCGACCTGGTGATCGTGCTGCACACGCCGCTGCCGGAGGCGGGGACGGCCGAGAAGCTGGAGTGGCTGGTGTCGCCGGAGGGGCGGCGGGGGGCCCTGTACCCGCTGGCGGGCTGACCGGGCGCCCCGACCTATGCTCGGTCCATGACACTCAGCAGTGAGCACGGCGACCTCGGCGCCGAGGACCTGAAGATCATCACGCTGGCGCGCAGCGCCCGCGCCCGCAACGGCGTGCCGGAGGGGGCGGCCGTACGGGACGAGACCGGCCGCACCTACGTGGCGGGCACGGTGGAGCTGGAGTCGCTGAAGCTGAGCGCCCTGCGGACGGCCGTGGCGATGGCGGTGGCGAGCGGGGCGCGGTCGCTGGAGGCGGCGGCCGTGGTGTCCGCCGCGGAGGCCGCGTCCGACGAGGACCGGGCGGCCGTGCGGGACCTGGGCGGTCCGGAGACGCCGGTGCTGCTCGCGGGGCCGGACGGGCAGCTGCGGTCGGCCGTCACGGCGGGCTGAGCGGAGCGCTTCCCGCGTGCGGGGTCCGGCCGCCGGCCGGGCCCTTGCGCGTTCGTGAAGGATCTCCGTGCCTTCTCTTGCCTTCCCCGGGTGTCTGCGCGTCAATAGGCGGCGGAAGGTCCGACGGACCGTCAGATCTCCGTCATTCCACGCAGTGCCCGCACCCCTGCGTCCGTCAACGGAAGGGGTACGAACCCGTCATGAGAAGAAGCACCTGGGGGGCGGCCGGAACGCTCGCCGCGGGCCTCGCCGCGGCCTCGCTCGCCTTCGCCCCCACGGCCTCCGCGGCCGTCTCGCCGGGCTCGGTCACGGCGTCGTACGACTGCGGCTCCTGGGGCGGCGGCACCGCCACGCTCACCATGACCCACTCCGGGACCACGGCCCAGGTCTCGATCAACGCCCCCGTCACCACCCCGATCGCGGTCGGCGCGGACACGATCAGTTCCACGCTGGTCCTGGACAACACCACGGGTCCCGACCGGGTCTTCACCGGAAAGAAGAACCCGGCGATCCCGGCCGGCGGGGCCGCCAAGCTCGGCCCGCTGACCGCCGCGAACGTGGTGACCGGCGACAGGCTCGACTCGTACTTCGCCGGCGTCGCCCTCAAGCTGGTCATCTTCGGCGTCACGGTGAACTGCGACGCGGTCACGTCGCAGTCCCCGGGCCCGTTCGTCATCAGCTGACCCCGGTCCCGATTCCGGTCCGCACCCGCTCGTCCCGACCGGTGCCGCCCCGCGCGGCGCCGGTCCCCGGCGTGCCCGCCGGCCGGCGGCAACGGCCCCTCCACCAGCGGATCTTGACAGGATCTGATGGGTCATCAGTCGAAGGGGTCCGTCGTTCTTGACTTCTCTCGCCCCGCCGCCGTCAATGGCGCCCTCTCGACCCTCAGGAGGGGGCACACCCATGGCATTCACCCGAACCCGGGCGGCGGCCCGAAGACGGCGCTGGACCGCCGTCCTCGGCGTCACCGCCCTCGCGTTCGCGGCCGGCGGCGCGCTCGCCGCCCCGGCGCACGCCTCCGGCACCGGGCAGTCGGTGGAATTCCCCACCCGCTGCGTCCCGCCGCCCATCGCCGGCATCCCGCCCATCGAGGGCGTCACCACCGCCGTGATCTCGGTCGACAACGCCAGCCCCGAGGTCGGCGACACCGTCGCCGTGACCTACTCGATCACCAAGCCGGCCGCGTCGAACCCGGTGGACCTCGCGCTCCCGGCCGACATCCTCACCCCCACCGGCAAGGTCGTCCTCGGCGGCGCCCAGACCGGCACGGTCAGCGTCACCGGCCCCAAGAAGAACCCGCCGGTCCCCGGCAAGGGCACCTTCCCCGGCTTCTCCATGACCGGCAGCTTCACGGTCACCGCCCCCGGCACGATCACCCTCTCGCCGGGCGACTACAACATCCACACCAGCTACATCATGGAGCTGGACACCCCCTGCACCGTCCTCAGCCCGCCCGCCCCCGTCTCCGAGACGGTCCGGGCCGGCGACCAGACCGTGCCCAACGAGCGGACCCTCGAACTCGGCGCCACCTCCGGCGCCCCCGGCGTCCGCGTCACCGTCACCGGCGCCAGGTTCACCCCGCTCAGCCAGGTGACCGTCGCCGCCCGGGCCGGAGCCGCCGAGACCGCCGACCGGATGACCGTCACCACCGACAGCGCCGGCGGCTTCACCGCCCGCCTCAAGGTGAACGACCCCGCCACCACCGGGATCGTGGCCTACGAGGGCGGCACCTGGGACGCCGACAAGGGCGCCGGCCCGGTCGCGTACCAGGTCGTCGACGACACCCCGACCCCGCCGAACAGCCAGAAGATCACCGCCTCGGTCACCGCGGGCGAGCTGTCCATGACCCAGGCCGGAGACGCCGTCGCGCTCTCCGCGGTCGACTTCGGCACCGGCGGCGCCGCCACCGGCGACCTCCGCACCGTGACGGTCAAGGACTTCCGCGGCGGCCCCGCGGGCTGGACCGTCACCGGCAAGGTCACCGACTTCACCGGACCCGGCGGCGCCATCGGCGCGGACCGGCTCAGCTGGACCCCCGCCTGCGCCGCCAAGCCGGGCAGCCCCAGCGCCTGCGCGGCCGGCTCCGCCGGACCCGTCGGCGCCGGAGCCACCCTCGCCTCCACGGCGAACGGCACCCTCACCGGCGGCGAGTTCACCCTCGACGCCCGGCTCTCGCTGGACGTCCCGGCGTTCACCGCCCCCGGCAGCTACGCGGGCGTCCTGACGCTGACGCTGTCCTGACCGCGACCGAAGGGCCGGCCGGGCGCACACCCCGGCCGGCCCCCGGGCCGCCCCTCCCGTCCCCTCCACCGCACCCGGGGGTTCCGCACCGTGCGACGCAAGCTGTACGCCCTCCTCCTGAGCGCCGCCCTGCTGCTCCTCGGGGCCCCGGCCGCCCAGGCCGCCGACAACGGCGAATGGGCCGTGTATCCGGCCGCCGCCCGCCTCGGCGAACGCCCGTACTTCTTCCTCACCGCCGACCCCGGCACCACCCTGCGCGACCGCGTCACCGTCGCCAACAAGACCGCCGCCCCGCTCACCTTCCGGCTGTACGGCGCCGACGCCTACAACACCGAGCGCGACGGCGGCTTCGCCCTGCGCACCCTCACCGAGCGGCAGACCGGCACCGGCGCCTGGATCAGGCCCGCGCGCACCACGGTCACCGTCCCCGCCCGCTCCTCCGCCACCGTCCCCTTCACCCTCACCGTCCCCGCCGACGCCGACCCCGGCGACCACCCCGGCGCCGTCGTCGCCCTCGACGAGCGGATCACCCCCGGTGGCGGCGCCGTCGCCATGGGCGTCCAGCGGGCCGTCGGCGCCCGGGTCTACCTACGGGTCAACGGCCCGGCCGTGCCCGCACTCGCCGTCGAGGACGTCACCCTGGAGCAGGACCGGCCGGTCGTCCCCGGCACCCGGGACTCCACCGCCGTCCTCACGTACACCCTCCACAACCGCGGCAACGTCACCCTCGACCCCAAGGTCGTCCTCACCGCCGAGGGGCTCTTCGGCCGCACCCTGCTCGACCGCGACCTCGCCCAGGTGCCGTCCGAACTGCTGCCCCGGCAGCGGATCCGGCTGACCGAGCGGTGGATCGGCTCGCCGCAGCTCGACTGGGGCGAGCTCACCCTCGTCGCCACCGCGAAGGACGTCCGGGCGAGCGCCGGCGTCGGCTTCCTCGCCCTGCCCTGGCTGCTCGCCGCGGTGCTGTTCCTGGGCGCCGCCGGCGGCCTCGCCGGGTGGCGGATCCGGCGCCGCCGGACCCGGCCGGGGCACTGATGTACGTGGGGCGCCCGCTCATCGGGGACAATGGCCCCCATGAGCGTGCGCAGTGAAGAGACCGTCGAGAACACCGCCCCCCACCGGGCGGGCTTCGCCTGCTTCGTCGGGCGCCCCAACGCGGGCAAGTCCACCCTCACGAACGCTCTGGTCGGCCAGAAGGTGGCGATCACCTCCAACCGGCCCCAGACCACCCGGCACACCGTGCGCGGCATCGTGCACCGGCCGGACGCGCAGCTGATCCTGGTCGACACCCCCGGCCTCCACAAGCCGCGCACCCTCCTCGGCGAGCGGCTCAACGACGTCGTCCGCACCACCTGGGCCGAGGTCGACGTGATCGGCTTCTGCCTGCCCGCCGACCAGAAGCTCGGCCCCGGCGACCGCTTCATCGCCAAGGAGCTCGCCGAGATCAAGAAGACCCCCAAGGTCGCCATCGTCACCAAGACCGACCTGGTCGACTCCAAGACCCTCGCCGAGCAGCTGATCGCCGTCGACCAGCTCGGCCGCGAGCTCGGCATCGAGTGGGCCGAGATCGTGCCGGTCTCCGCCGTCGGCGACAAGCAGGTCCAGCTCGTCGCCGACCTGCTCATCCCGCTGCTGCCGAAGTCCCCGCCGCTCTACCCGGAGGGCGACCTCACGGACGAGCCGGAGCAGGTCATGGTCGCCGAGCTGATCCGCGAGGCCGCGCTCGAAGGCGTACGCGACGAGCTGCCGCACTCCATCGCGGTCGTGGTCGAGGAGATGATCCCCCGCGAGGGCCGCCCCGCCGACCGGCCGCTGCTCGACATCCACGCCAACGTGTACATCGAGCGCCCCAGCCAGAAGGGCATCATCATCGGCCCCAAGGGCAGCCGCCTGAAGGAGGTCGGGATGAAGTCCCGCAAGCACATCGAGGCCCTTCTCGGCACCCCGGTCTTCCTCGACCTGCACGTCAAGGTCGCCAAGGACTGGCAGCGCGACCCGAAGCAGCTGCGCCGCCTGGGCTTCTGACCCTTCTCGCCCGACCGTGGACGTGCCCTGAACCGGCGTGCCAGCATGACGCCGTGACGCAGATCAGCAAGGGGGAGGAACCCCCGGTCCCGGCCGCCCTCCCGCACGTCGGCAAGACGGCGGGCCCGGATACGGGCTCCGGCGCGGGCCCGGGTACGGGGTCCGGCGCGGGCCCGGGTACGGGTACGGGGTCCGGCGCGGGCCTCGGCAAGGGACCCGGTGCCGGTGCCCCGCTGCCGGCGCTGCCCCCGCGCCGGGTCGACGCGGCGGACGCCGGGCCGTGGGCGGAGCTGATCGCCGCCGCGCCGGCCCCCGCGCCCGGGACGGCCGAGGCCGCCGCGGCCCTCGGCGGCACGTTCGACACCCTCGTGTACACCGGCCGGGGCGACGCCCGCTTCGCCATGGAGGAGAAGCCGCCGCCCGGCTACGTCCTGGTCGAGTTCGCCCGGACCGGCACCGGCTGGTTCGACCTGCACTCCATCGACTGGAACGGCCGCGAGGCCGTCGCCCTCGGCGGCGCGGACACGCCCGGGCGGTTCGAGCAGCGGACGATGTGGTGCGACAACCTCTATCCGCTGCGCTTCCGCGTCGACTGCGGGGAGCACGACGACTGGGTGATCGTGGTCCGGCCGGTGAGCGGCGCGCGGGCGCTCGGCGCGGGCGCCACCGGACGGGGCACCCAGGTGCTGCTCCACACCGGGCCCGCCGCCGAACTCGCCGCCCGGTTCGCCCCGGACAAGAACGGCGACCTGCGGGTCGACGGCCACCGGCCGCGCCGCCCCGACGCCCCCGCCCCCTCCCCGGACGTCCTCGCGAGCGCCTACCGGAAGCCGTACGAGGACGCCCGCGTGCTGCCCGAGGGGCCCGTCCTCGTGGCGGTCGTCCGCGGGGAGGGCGCGTGGTCCCTGGAGGTCCGGGAGCCCCGGCCGGAACCCGCGCCCGCGCCCCGCGGCGGGTTCTGGAGCCGCCTGTTCGGGCGGTAGGTCAGGCGCCTTCCTCGAGGACCCTCGTCACGAGGGTCCGCTGGGCGTCCGTGAGGTGCGGGTCCGCGCACCGCACGGTCCGGCCGTCGACCGTGATCTCGTACGCGAAGCCGTCCGGGACCACCCGGACGGCCTCCGGGTCGGTGAGGACGGCGGAGGCCAGGGACTCCCACTCGGGGCCCGAGACCTCCACCTCCGCCGACCGCTCGATGCCCGCGAAACCACCCGTGCGCCGCACTCGAATCCGCATGGGCCCTGTCTATCAGCCCGCTCAGTCGACCGGCACACCCACGGCCGTCCACGCCTTGGCGACGGCCTGGAGCTCCACCGCGTCGCCGTACCGGGCCTTCGCCGCCGCCACGGTCGCCGCCGCGAACTCGGTGAACTGCGTCTCCGGGGTCAGCGCGTCGCCCGTCATGACGTCGTACCAGATCTGCCCGGCCCGCTCCCAGGCGTTGCCGCCCAGCTCGGTCGCCAGCAGGTGGAAGGCGCGGTTGGGGATGCCGGAGTTGATGTGGACGCCGCCGTTGTCCCGGCTGGTGCGCACGTAGTCGTCCATGTGGCCGGGCTGCGGGTCCTTGCCGAGGACGTCGTCGTCGTACGCGGTCCCCGGCTCCTTCATCGAGCGCAGCGCCACGCCCCGGTCGACGCCCGGGCCGAGCAGCCCGGCGCCGATCAGCCAGTCCGCCTCGGCGGCGCTCTGGCCGAGGGCGTACTGCTTGACCAGCGCGCCGAAGACGTCGGAGACGGACTCGTTGAGCGCACCGGACTGGCCGTAGTACTCCAGGTTCGCGGTGTGCTGGGTGAAGCCGTGGGCGAGTTCGTGGCCGATGACGTCGACCGGGAGGGTGAAGTCGAGGAAGAGGTCGCCGTCGCCGTCGCCGAAGACCATCTGGGTGCCGTCCCAGAAGGCGTTGGCGTAGTCCACGCCGTAGTGGACGGTCGCGTCCAGGGGCAGACCGGTCCCGTCCATCGAGTCCCGGCCGTAGACCTGCAGGAAGAGGTCGAAGGTGGCGCCGAGGCCGGCGTGGGCGCGGTTGACGGTCGCGTCCCCGACGGGGCCGTCGCCCTCGCCGCGGACCTTGCGCCCGGGCAGGGTCTCGGTGTTCTCGGCGTCGTAGACGGTGCGCTGGGGGGTGCCGGTGGGCACGGACGGCGACGGCGTGAACCGCAGGGCGGTCACCCGGCGGCGGGTGCGGAGGGCGGAGTCGGCCTGCAGGGTGCGGGCGGCGGACTCGCGGCCGTCCTGGGCCAGCTTGTCGAGGATGTGGGGCGGGACGATCGTGCAGAAGACGGAGGTCATGCCCGCAAAGGTGGCACTGCGCGACGGCTCTGTCACGAGGTGTGACGGGGATTGGCGAAATGGAGTGATGGGTCACCATCCGGGCTTGACGCCGGCGTCGTCCCGCATACTGGAACGGGACGTCCGCCTTCCCGGAGCCTGGGCTATGGTGACGAACATCATGCGTTTCGGGCTGCTTCTCCTTAGCTGCCGCGGCGAGGGCCTGTAGTCGTAGGCCGACCCCCTCCCCGCGGGTTTCGGTGTTGCGTTCGACAGTCGGCCGTCCCTTCCAAGGACACCCCCGAGGAGCCCTACGCAATGTCTCAGTCGCCCTTCGTCAGCCGCCCGACGCCGGTCACCAACGCGACGCACACCCAGAAGCCGTCCGGGATGCCGATCCACAAGTACGGCCGGTACGAGGCCGTCGAGATCCCCGACCGCACCTGGCCCGAGCAGCGGATCACCAAGGCGCCCCGCTGGCTGTCGACCGACCTGCGCGACGGCAACCAGGCCCTGATCGACCCGATGTCGCCCGCCCGCAAGCGCGAGATGTTCGACCTGCTGGTACGCCTGGGCTACAAGGAGATCGAGGTCGGCTTCCCGTCCTCCGGCGAGACCGACTTCGCCTTCGTCCGCTCCATCATCGAAGAGGGCGCGATCCCGGACGACGTCACCATCTCCGTCCTGACCCAGGCCCGCGAGGACCTGATCGAGCGGACCGTGGAGTCCCTGGTCGGCGCCAAGCGCGCCACCGTCCACCTGTACAACGCCACCGCACCGACCTTCCGCCGGGTCGTCTTCCGCGGCTCCAAGGACGACATCAAGCAGATCGCCGTCGACGGCACCCGCCTGGTGATGGAGTACGCCGAGAAGCTGCTGGGGCCGGAGACGACCTTCGGCTACCAGTACAGCCCGGAGATCTTCACCGACACCGAGCTGGACTTCGCCCTGGAGGTCTGCGAGGCGGTCTGCGACGTGTGGCAGCCCGGCCCCGGCCGCGAGATCATCCTCAACCTGCCCGCCACCGTGGAGCGTTCGACGCCGTCCACGCACGCGGACCGCTTCGAGTGGATGTCCCGCAACCTGACCCGCCGCGAGTACATCTGCCTGTCCGTGCACCCGCACAACGACCGCGGCACCGCCGTCGCCGCCGCCGAGCTGGCCCTGATGGCCGGCGCCGACCGCATCGAGGGCTGCCTGTTCGGCCAGGGCGAGCGGACCGGCAACGTCGACCTGGTCACCCTGGGCATGAACCTGTTCAGCCAGGGCGTCGACCCGCAGATCGACTTCTCGCAGATCGACGAGATCCGCCGCACCAGCGAGTACTGCAACCAGATGGAGGTCCACCCGCGCCACCCCTACGCGGGCGACCTGGTCTACACCGCCTTCTCCGGCTCCCACCAGGACGCCATCAAGAAGGGCTTCGACGCGATGGAGGCCGACGCGGCCGCCCAGGGCAAGACCGTCGACGACATCGAGTGGGCCGTCCCGTACCTGCCCATCGACCCCAAGGACGTCGGCCGTTCCTACGAGGCCGTCATCCGCGTCAACTCGCAGTCCGGCAAGGGCGGCATCGCGTACGTCCTGAAGAACGACCACAAGCTGGACCTGCCCCGCCGGATGCAGATCGAGTTCTCCCGGATCATCCAGGCCAAGACCGACGCCGAGGGCGGCGAGGTCACGCCGGCGCAGATCTGGTCCGTCTTCCAGGACGAGTACCTGCCCAACCCGGACAACGCCTGGGGGCGCATCCAGCTGCGCTCCGGCCAGTCCACCTCGGACACCGACGGCACCGACACGCTGCGCGTCGAGGCGGTCGTCGACGGCGTCGACACCGTCCTGACCGGCTCCGGCAACGGCCCGATCTCCGCCTTCTTCGACGCCCTGCAGTCGATCGGCGTGGACGCCCGCCTGCTGGACTACCAGGAGCACACCATGAGCGAGGGCGCCTCCGCGCAGGCCGCCTCGTACATCGAGTGCGCCATCGACGGACGCGTCCTGTGGGGCATCGGCATCGACGCCAACACCACCCGCGCGTCCCTGAAGGCGGTCATCTCGGCGGTCAACCGCTCGGCCCGCTGACCTCCGGAATCTCACGCTCCGCCCGGCGCCCCGTTCCCTCGGTGAGGGGACGGGGCGCCGTCGTGTGTGAGGTGCGCCACGGTTTCAGGTTCGCTTAAGGAAGATCGTGGAGACATGACGGAATCGGCGTCATATGCGGTGAGTTGACGGCACATCACGGTCTGGCGGATGGTACAGACCACTCCCCACGGGCCCCCCTTTCTCTTCCCTCCCCGCACTCCCTGACCTGGAGTTCCGCATGCGCACGTCCGCTTCCGTGGCCACCGTCCTCGCGGTGACCGGAGCCGCCCTCGCCTGGGCCCCCGCCGCATCCGCCACCACCGCCTGCGCGCCGAACCCGCTCGGCACCGCCGGGCTGTACGCGGAGTTCGTGGAGAAGGACTCGGTGCGCCACTCCGACTCCGAGGGCGCCGTCGCGGTCGGCGGCGACGCGGCGTTCGGCGACCCGAAGGCGCCCTCCGGCTTCTCCGTCGGCTACCGGCTGACCTCCGGCGACCTGGCGGAGCTCCCCGGCGGCCACAGCCTCGTGGTCGGCGGCACCCTCTCCGCCAACCAGGTCGTCCTCACCCGGGGCACCGGCATCGCCGGCAAGGTCGTGAACGCCTCCGGCGGCAAGAACTTCGGCGTCGACGGTCCGATCACCGAGGGAGCCTCCCCGGTGGACTTCGGCAAGGAGTTCACCGCCCTGCGGACCCTGTCGTCCGGCTGGGCGGGCCAGAAGCCCAACGGCACGGTCTCCGCCTCCGGCGACGGACTCTTCCTCACCGGCACCGACACCGGCCTCAACGTCTTCGCCGTGGACGCCGCCGACCTCCAGAAGGCCCGCGCCATCACCCTGGACGTGCCCGTCGGCGCCTCCACCCTGGTCAACGTGCTCGGCGCCGCGTACGACATGAGCGCGCACGCCACCTACGGCGTCTACTACAAGAACGCCTCCGGCGGCCCCGCCGTCATCGACGACTACACCGTGCCGGACGCCTACCGGACGATCCGCTCCAAGCTGCTGTGGAACTTCCCGCAGGCCACCACGGTGAAGAAGAACTACACCTCCTGGCCGGGCACGATCCTCGCCCCGAACGCCACCGTCCACCTGGGCGGCCCGGGCGTCGGCCCCGGCCACGTCAACGGCGCCGTCATCGCCGAGAACCTGGTCAGCGTGCCCGGCGCCGAGACCCACCAGATGACCTTCGCCGGCTGCCTCCCGCAGGGCGAGACCCCCGGCCCGGCCGTCACCCCGGCGCCCCCGGAGCCGACCGAGACGCCCGTCCCCACCCCGCCGGCCACCACCGCGCCGCCCGCCACCCCGGCGCCCGCCACCTCCGCGCCCGGCGCCCCCGAGACCACCGGCCCCGCGCCCTCCGCGACGCCCACCGAGGCCCCGTCCGGTGCCCCCTCCGCCACCCCCACCGAGAACGCCGGCGGCACCGAGCCGCCCGCCGCCCCCGAGGAGACCGGGACGACGCCCGCGCCGTCCCCGACCACCCCGGAGGGTGATCTCGCCTCGACCGGTTCGGCCATCGGGCCCGGCGTCATCGGGGCGGCCGTCGGCGCCGTACTGCTCGGCGGAGGCGTCCTGGCCTTCGCGAAGCGCCGTCGCCGGGCCTGAAACCCCGGTGTCGTGTCTCGGCCAGATCCGGTGCGAAGTACGGACGAGGTGCTGACGCCACATCACGGATGTGGCTAACATCACGCCAACGCACCGGCAGTGCAGCCGGACCGTTGAGGAGGTGCGCGTGCGTTCTGCCCGGAAAACACGTGGTGGGAAGCTGACCGTCTGCGGCATCCGCACCTCCTGGAACACCATCGGGGACGGCGAGTTCTTCTGCGAGGAGTGCGGCGGCGACCGCAACTACCGGCGGCGCACCGGACGCCGCCGGTTCGCCGTCCTCGGCGTCCCGCTGCTGCCCCGGGGCTGTACCGGCCCGGTCGTGGAGTGCGCCGCCTGTCAGACCCACTTCGGCACCGAGGTCCTGGAGCGGCCGACCACCGGCCGCTTCTCCGGGATGCTGCGCGACGCCGTCCACACCGTCGCCCTCGCCGTCCTCGCGGCCGGCGGCACCGGCTCCCGCGAGGTCCTGGACCGGGCCGTGCACGCCGTCCGGTCCGCCGGGTACGCCGACTGCACGGCCGTCCAGCTCGTCGACCTGGTCGAGGCGCTGGAGGCCGACACCGGCCGGTTCATGCCGGAGATCAACCCCGAGGGCGCGCTGCTCGCCATCGAGATCCACGAGGCCGTCGCCCCGCTCACCCCGCACCTGGAGCCCGCCGGGCGGGAGGCGCTGCTGCTCCAGGCGGCCCGGATCGCGCTGGCCGACGGCGGCTACAGCCCGGCCGAGCAGGAGGTCCTGGGCACCGTCGGGACGGCGCTCGGGCTGCCGCCCGAGGACGTGCTGCGCCTGCTGGCCACGGCCCGGACGGTGTCCTGAGCCGGGTCCCGGACACGGTGAAGGGGGCACCCGCCGGGTGCCCCCTTCACCGTCGCGGTGAGGTGCCGCGTCAGTCGATCGCGCCGCTGGCGCGGAGCATGTCCTCGCGCTCGACGATCTTCACGCGCTCACGGCCCTGCGGCTCGCCGAGCGCCTTCTCGGCGGCGTCCAGCTTGTACCAGCCGTCCCACGTCGTGTAGGTGAGGCCCTTCTCCTCCAGGAAGGCGACGACCGCGTCGGTCTCCGGGCTGGCCGGGGTGAGGAGCCGGCCGGCCGCGAAGTCCTCCAGGAGGTTGGCGACCGTCTCGTTGGCGTCGCCCTTGGTGTGGCCGATGAGGCCGACCGGGCCGCGGCGGATCCAGCCCGTGACGTAGGTGGAGGCCATGTGCTCCTCGCCCTCCATCACCCGGCCGCCCTGGTCCGGGACGGTGCCGCTGACGGTGTCCCAGGGGAGCTTGGGCAGCTCGTCGGAGAGGTAGCCGACGGCGCGGTACACGGACTGCACGTCCCAGTCGGTGGTGACGCCGGTGCCCTTCACGTTGCCGGTGCCGTCGAGCTCGGTGCGCTCGGTGCGCAGGCCGACGACCTCGCCGTTCTCGCCGAGGATCTCGACGGGCGACTCGAAGAAGTGCAGGAAGAGCTTGTGCGGGCGGTCGCCGACGTCGCGGATCGCCCAGTTCTCCAGGGTCTTGGCGACCATGTCGGTCTGCTTGTTCTTGCGGCGCTCGGCGATCGAGCCCTCGTCGTAGTCGATGTCCTCGGGGTTGACGATGACCTCGATGTTCGGCGAGTGGTCGAGCTCGCGCAGCTCCATGGGGCTGAACTTGGCCTGCGCCGGGCCGCGGCGGCCGAAGACGTGGATCTCGACGGCCTTGTTGGCCTTCAGGCCCTCGTGGACGTTGGCCGGGATCTCGGTCGGCAGCAGCTCCTCGGCGGTCTTGGCGAGGATGCGGGCGACGTCGAGGGCCACGTTGCCGACGCCGAGGACGGCGACCTTCTCGGCGGAGAGGTCCCAGGTGCGCGGGACGTCCGGGTGGCCGTCGTACCAGGAGGCGAAGTCGGCGGCGCCGAAGGAGCCCTTGAGGTCGACGCCGGGGATCTTCAGCTCGCGGTCGAACATGGCGCCGGTGGAGAAGACCACCGCGTCGTAGAAGGAGCGCAGGTCGTCGAGGTGGATGTCGGTGCCGTAGTTCACGTTGCCGAAGAGGCGGACCTGCGGCTTGTCGAGGACCTGGTGGAGGGCGGTGATGATGCCCTTGATCCGCGGGTGGTCGGGGGCGACGCCGTAGCGGATGAGGCCGAAGGGGGCCGGCATCCGCTCGAAGATGTCGATGGACACGCCCGGCTCGGCGGCGGTGTCGGACTTCAGCAGCGCGTCGGCGGCGTAGATGCCGGCGGGGCCGGCGCCGACGATCGCGACCCGGAGGGGGCGGGGCATGACTGGGTTCCCTTCGCAAACGGGGTGCGGCGGAGCCGCCGACACTTAGGCCACCCTAATTAACCCCGCGGGCGAGGTGGTACCCGACCCCGGTCTATGCCCCCATAAGGCCAGCTTATGACTTCTCAAAGGCAAGGCTGGGGGCGGGGGTGCCGGGCGTCGGGCGTCAGTCGATGAGGAAGCCCACCGCCAGCGCGCCGTTCAGCAGGGCGAGGAGGGCGCCGCCGATGAGCAGGACCGGGCCGGAGAGCGTGTTCGCGAACTGGGTGAACGGAGTGGACAGCACCAGCACGTCGGCCGGGTTCCCCGGCGGGTGGGCCACCGTGAGCGCGGGGCCGGCGTCGGGGTGCGAGAAGCAGCGGTAGTCGCCGGTCCCGTCCGGAAAGAAGTAGCCCCCCGGGGTCGTGGCCCGGACGGCGGTCACCGTGACGCCGCGCTCGGTCAGGAACCGCTCCCGCCGGGCGCGCACCGTCCCGTACGTGCCGCAGCAGAGGGACAGCCAGGCGAGCCCGCCGAGCGGGATCAGGAAGAAGAGCAGCTCCCCCTCGCCCAGCACGGCGGCGAGGACGCACAGGGCGACGAACACCAGGAACGAGCCGAGCACGCCCCGCCAGAACCGGCGGCGGAAGGTGCTCCACCAGGTCGGCGCCAGCGAGCGGATCAGCGCGAACGGGGTCCCGTCGACGTCGTCGCTGTCCGTCCGGTTCGCCAGGATCGCGTTGACCCCCTCGGCGAAGCGGACGGCGTCCGCCGCGTCCACGTCGTCGATCCGGTGGACGCGCGGGGTCGTCCCCGCCTTCGCCCGCAGCTCGATCAGGACCGAGCGTCCCTCGGCGCGTATCCGGCCGAGACCGTCGGGGGTGAAGGTGATCTGCTCGCGCGGAAGGTCCAGGACCAGGCCCAGGTCTTCGGCGGTCAGGACGGCCCCGCCCCGGCCGCGCAGCACCGGGAGGGAGGAGATGGGGTTCGGCATGGGCATGATCGTAGAGCCGGCCGCCGCCCCGGTCAGCCCCTCGGGCCGCCGTCCCCCCGGCCCCTGCGGGGGAGGAGCGCGGCGAGGGCCGCGGCGATCCCCGGACGGCGGGGCCGGGGCGGCTCCGCGGGGCGGGGCGCGCTGGTCGTGACCAGGGCGGCGCCGTCGGGCGCGGGGACGGCGGGGAGGGCGGCGGTCACGGCGTCCGCGAAGGCGAGCGCGGCGGCCTCGTCGACGCCGGTGACCCGGTAGATCGTCGGCTCGTGGGTGCCGGAGGCCGTCAGCACGATCGCGACGGACGGCCCCTCGGCGTGCACGAACGAGATCGCCGGCAGCGGTATGTGGTGTTCCTTGCCGGGGCGGCGCAGGGTCACCGGGCCGCCCGCGAAGTGGAGAACCGATTCGCCACCGTGCAGGACCAGAGAGGGGGTGGCCGTCATCGTCCGTGTTCCTCCGCCGCCGCGCCGTCGGTCGGACCCGGGGCGCCGCCGGGCGACGGGACGGCGCTCCCGCCGATCGTAGGGGTACGGACCGCCCCGCACCACGTCCGGGGCGCCCGGCGCGGCGCGCGCCCCGGCGTGCGCCGGAGCGAAGGCGGGGGCGAACGTGAGGCGAAAGCGGGGGCGGACGCGCGGGCGGACCCGCGGCCCCGGGAACAATTCCGCACCCACCCCGGCACGGCCGTTCGACTTTCCCCCGGATTTACGGGACTTCACCGGGCGCCGAATTCCGCGCGCGGGCGGGTCCGGGGCCGGTGGCGTGCGGGAACGCCCGAACTCCCCTGGGCGGCCCCGTGATTCCGCGGCACGCGGATCAGCCGGGAGCGGGGAGGCGGGAAATGGATTCGGAAAGGCATACGTTGGTGAGGAAGACACCAGGAGAGAACGACCACGGGGGAAGTGGGAGCGGTACGGCACACGGAGCCGGAAATGCGCGGGAACGGCGTCGGCGGGAATGCCCGCCCGCCCGGGACCCGGCGTCCGGCCCCGGGCCCCGCCCTCCCCGCGGCCGCTCGTTCGCACAGGGACACCGCACGGCGGACCCGCCCGGCGCACCGCCGGGCCCGGACCGCCGGGGAGGAGGGCCGGTCATGACACTGCCGATCGGGGCGTACGTCGTGGAGATCAGCACCGGACGGGTCGCGAGGGTGATGGGCCACGAGGGCCCCTACGTCCAGATCCGCCCGCTCGGCGGCGGACGCGAGTGGGACGTGCCGCCCGAGGAACTCCGCGAGGCCACCTCCACCGAGCGCCTCCGCGCCGCCACGGCCCACGCCAACGCCCGAAGCCGCGGCGAAGTCCCCTGACCCCCGGGGCCGGCCCCCGTCCCCCGTTCCCCCTCGCGCCTCCGCACCCCCGGTCCCCCGACCTCACCCCTGGCCCTCCGGCCCGCCACCGGCCCCTTCGCCTCAGCCCCCGCCCGCCCTCGGCCCCGGCCCGGCCCCCGAACCCGGACCCCTGGGCCCATGCGCCCCCGGCCCCGCCCCAGGGGCGTCCAGGGCCCGGGCGGGTCGGCGGAGGGTGGGCGTGCGGGAGAATGGGGGGCATGAGTCTGTTCCGCGACGACGGCATCGTGCTGCGCACCCAGAAGCTGGGGGAAGCGGACCGCATCATCACGATCCTGACCCGCGGGCACGGACGGGTGCGGGCCGTCGCGCGCGGGGTGCGGCGGACCAAGTCGAAGTTCGGGGCACGGCTCGAACCGTTCTCCCACGTGGACGTGCAGTTCTTCGCCCGCGGCAGCGAGCTGGTCGGCCGCGGCCTGCCGCTCTGCACCCAGAGCGAGACCATCGCGGCGTACGGCGGCGGCATCGTCACCGACTACGCCCGCTACACCGCCGGCACCGCCATGCTGGAGACGGCCGAGCGCTTCACCGACCACGAGGGCGAGCCGGCCGTGCAGCAGTACCTGCTGCTCGTCGGCGGGCTGCGGACCCTCGCCCGCGGCGAGCACGCCCCCCACCTGATCCTCGACGCCTTCCTGCTCCGCTCCCTCGCCGTCAACGGCTACGCGCCGTCCTTCTCGGACTGCGCCCGCTGCGGACTCGACGGGCCGAACCGGTTCTTCTCGGTCGCGGCGGGCGGCGTCATCTGCGGCGACTGCCGGGTGCCCGGCAGCGTCGTACCCTCGGCGGAGGCCATCGGCCTGCTCAGCGCGCTGCTCACCGGCGACTGGGCGACGGCGGACGCGTGCGAGCCCCGTCACGTCAGGGAGGGCAGCGGGCTCGTGTCCGCCTATCTGCACTGGCACCTGGAGCGCGGCCTGCGCTCCCTGCGGTACGTAGAGAAGAGCTAGGAGATCCATCGCATGGCCATCGCACGACTCCTCGGGCGCCAGCGCCGGGAGTACAGGACCCCCGAGCCGCACCCGTCCGGCGCCCGGCCGCCGAAGCTCCAGCCGGAGCTCGTGCCGCAGCACGTCGCGATCGTCATGGACGGCAACGGCCGCTGGGCGAAGGAGCGCGGGCTGCCGCGCACCGAGGGCCACAAGGTCGGCGCCGAGCAGGTCCTCGACGTGCTCCAGGGCGCGATCGAGATGGGCGTCGGCGCGATCTCGCTCTACGCCTTCTCCACCGAGAACTGGAAGCGCTCCCCCGAGGAGGTGCGCTTCCTGATGAACTTCAACCGCGACTTCATCCGCAAGACCCGCGACCAGCTCGACGAGCTCGGCGTCCGGGTCCGCTGGGTGGGCCGCATGCCGAAGCTGTGGAAGTCGGTCGCCAAGGAGCTCCAGGTCGCCCAGGAGCAGACCAAGGACAACACGAAGCTGACGCTGTACTTCTGCATGAACTACGGCGGGCGCGCCGAGCTCACGGACGCGGCGCAGGCGCTCGCCGAGGACGTGAAGGCGGGCCGGCTCGACCCGGCGAAGATCACCGAGAAGACGATCCAGAAGTACCTGTACTACCCGGACATGCCGGACGTCGACCTGTTCCTGCGGCCCAGCGGCGAGCAGCGCACCTCCAACTACCTGATCTGGCAGAGCGCGTACGCCGAGCTGGTCTTCCAGGACGTGCTGTGGCCCGACTTCGACCGCCGCGACCTGTGGCGCGCGTGCGTGGAGTTCGCCCAGCGCGACCGCCGCTTCGGCGGCGTCGACCCGGCGGACCTCGCCGTGCTCGACAAGGCGTGACCTGACAGACACGGGGGCCCGCACCGGACGATCCGGTGCGGGCCCCTCGGGTATGTCAGGTCACTTCGCCGCGCACTCCGCGCAGGTGCCGAAGATCTCGACGGTGTGCGCCACGTTCACGAAGCCGTGCTCGGCCGCGACCGCCTCGGCCCACTGCTCCACCATCGGCCCCTCGACCTCGACGGCCTTGCCGCAGGCGCGGCAGACGAGGTGGTGGTGGTGGTCGTCGGACGCGCAGCGGCGGTAGACCGTCTCCCCGTCGCTGGTGCGCAGCGCGTCCACCTCGCCGGCGTCGGCCAGCGACTGGAGGGTGCGGTAGACGGTGGTCAGGCCGACGGAGTCGCCGCGGTGCTTGAGCATGTCGTGCAGCTCCTGGGCGCTGCGGAACTCGTCCACCTCGCTCAGCGCTGCCGCCACCGCGGCCCGCTGTTTCGTCGAGCGGCCGCGTACGGGGGGTCCTGCCGTCGCCACGGGGGCCTCCTTGATGTATCCGTTGCCCCCGCCATTCTGCCAGTACCCCCTGGGCCGGATCAGACGTTGACGTCGTCCGTGGCCCGCCGGCTGCCCGGGACGCAGCGGGCGTCGCACTCCTCGGTGGCCCGCGCGTCGGCCTTCGCCCGCCGCTTGGCGAGCGGCGCGGCCAGCAGCGTCAGCAGGACGAAGACCCCGATCGCGTACAGGACGATCGTCGCGCCGGGCGGGACGTCCTGGTAGTACGAGGTGACCGTGCCGGCCAGGGTGACGGCGACGCCCGTCGCCACGGCGAGGACGAAGGTCGCCCGGAAGGACTTCGACAGCTGCTGGGCCGCCGCGACCGGGACCACCATCAGCGCGCTGACCAGCAGCAGGCCGACGACCCGCATGGCGACGGTGACGGTGACGGCGGCGGTGACGGCGATCAGCAGGTTGAGCATCCGCACCGGAAGGCCGGTGACGCGGGCGAACTCCTCGTCCTGGCTGACCGCGAAGAGCTGCCGGCGCAGGCCGACCGTGACCAGCACGACGAAGGCCGCGAGGACGCTGATGGCGGTGACGTCCTCGGCGGAGACCGTGGACAGCGAGCCGAAGAGGTACGAGCTGAGGTTGGCGTTGGAGCCGGTCGGCGCGAGGTTGATCAGCAGGACGCCGCCCGCCATGCCGCCGTAGAAGAGCAGCGCGAGCGCGAGGTCGCCGCGGGTCTTGCCGTACGCCCGGATCAGCTCCATCGCGACCGAGCCGGCGACGGCGACCAGGGTGGCCATCCAGACCGGGCTGGAGTTCAGCAGGAAGCCGAGGCCGACACCGGTCATGGCGACGTGCCCGATGCCGTCGCCCATGAGCGCCTGCCGGCGCTGGACGAGGTAGATGCCGACGGCGGGCGCGGTGATGCCGACGAGCACGGCCGCGAGCAGCGCCCGCTGCATGAAGGCGGGTTCGAGGAAGTCCATGTCAGGTCAGCAGTCCCGTGCGGAGCGGCTCGCCGGCCGCGTGCGGATGTACGTGGTCGTGGCCGGGCAGCGCGTGCTGGCCGAGCGCCTCGGGCGGCGGGCCGTCGTGGACGACGCAGCCGTCGCGCAGCACGATCGCCCGGTCGATGAGGGGCTCCAGGGGGCCCAGCTCGTGCAGGACGAGAAGGACCGACGTCCCGCCGGCGACCTGCTCGCGCAGGGTCGAGGCGAGGACCTCCTGGCTGGCGAGGTCCACGCCGGCCATCGGCTCGTCCATGATCAGCAGCTCGGGTTCGGAAGCGAGCGCGCGGGCGATGAGGACCCGCTGGTGCTGGCCGCCGGAGAGCGCGGAGACCGAGTCGCCGGCGCGGTCGGCGAGGCCGACCAGCTCCAGGGCCCGCTGGACGGCGGCCTTGTCGGCCTTGCCGGGCAGGCCGAAGCGGCGGCGGGCGAGCCGGCCGGAGGAGACGACCTCGCGGACGGTGGCGGGCACGCCGGAGGCGGCGGTGGTGCGCTGGGGGACGTAGCCGACCCGGGCCCAGTCGCGGAACCGCCTCCGGTCGGTGCCGAACAGCTCGATCGTGCCGCCGGTCAGCGGGACCTGGCCGATGATCGCGCGGATGGCGGTGGACTTGCCGGAGCCGTTGGCGCCGAGCAGGGCGGCGACCTCACCGCGGCGGACGGTGAGGTCGACGCCCCGGAGGACGGGGCGGGCGCCGAGGGCCGCCGTGGCTCCACGGACGGAAAGGACGGGCTCGTCGCTCACGGGTGCCTCCTGCGTGCGGGGGTGGATCACTTGGCGCCGAGGGCCTTCTTCAGCGCGGCGAGGTTGGACCGCATGACCTCGATGTAGTCATCGCCCCGGGACGCGTCCGTGATTCCCTCCAGCGGGTCGAGCACGTCGGTCTTCAGACCGGTGTCGGCGGCGAGGGTCTTCGCGGTCTTGTCGCTGGCGAGGGTCTCGAAGAAGACGGTGGTGACCTTGTCGGCCTTCGCGACGTCCTGGAGCTCCTTGATGCGGGCGGGGCTCGGCTCGGACTCGGGGTCCATGCCGGAGATGCCCTCCTGGTCCAGGTGGTAGCGCTCGGCGAGGTAGCCGAAGGCGGAGTGGGTGGTGATGAAGGTGCGGGTGGCGGTGTTCTTGAGGCCGGTCTCGAACTCGGTGTCCAGCGCGCCGAGCTTCTTCACCAGGGCGTCGGTGTTCTTCTCGTAGTCCGCCGCGTGGTCCGGGTCGGCCTTGGCGAAGGCGGCGCCGATGCCCTTGGCGACCTCGGCGTACTTCACGGGGTCGAGCCAGACGTGGGGGTCGTTCCCGGCCTCGGAGCCGTGGTCGTGGCCCTCGTGGGACTCCTCGCCGGCGTGCTCCTCGCCCGCGTGCTCCTCGCCGGCGTGGGACTCCTCGGCGGCGTGGTCGTGGCCCTCGTGGCCTTCGCCGGCCCCGGTGCCGTGGGCTTCGAGGGTGGTGAGAGTGGCGGCGTCGACCGTGTGCGTGACGCCGGCCTGGGCGATGGCCTCGTCGACGGCGGGCTGGATGCCCTTGAGGTAGAGGAGCACGTCGGCGTCGGCGAGCTCGCCGATCTGCCGGGGCTTCAGCTCCAGGTCGTGGGGTTCGACGCCGGGCTTGGTGAGGGTCTGGACGGCCACGTGGCCGCCGCCTATCTGCTCGGCCAGGTACTGCATGGGGTAGAACGACGCGATGACGTCCAGCTTGCCGTCCGCCCGGTCGGCGGCCGAGGAGCTTCCCCCGCAGGCGGAGAGGGTGACGAGGCCGAGGGTGACGGCTCCGGCGACGGCGGTGGTGGGTATCAGACGGCGTACGTTCATGACACTCATTTTCAACAAAAGTGGAAACGGTTGTCAATTGCCCGAACTGTGGTACCGGCCACGCCCGCCCCGCCGGGAGCCGGCCGCCGAACCGATTTGATACGGGGGGTGCGGGCGCCGGTAACCTGTGGCATTCGCACTTCGTCGTCGTAATGAAGAGAGCACCGTGGCCGCCGACAAGATCGACACCATCGTCAGCCTGAGCAAGCGCCGTGGCTTCGTTTTCCCCTGCAGTGAGATCTACGGCGGTCAGCGCGCCGCCTGGGACTACGGGCACCTGGGCGTCGAGCTCAAGGAGAACATCAAGCGCCAGTGGTGGCGTTACATGGTCACCTCGCGCGAGGACGTCGTCGGCATCGACTCGTCGGTCATCCTGGCGACCGAGGTCTGGGAGGCCTCCGGTCACGTCGCGACCTTCACCGACCCCCTGACCGAGTGCACCTCCTGCCACAAGCGCTTCCGCGCCGACCACCTGGAGGAGGCGTACGAGGAGAAGCACGGCCGCCTCCCCGAGAACGGCCTCGCCGACCTCAACTGCCCCAACTGCGGCAACAAGGGCACCTTCACCGAGCCCAAGAACTTCTCCGGCCTGCTCTCCACCCACCTCGGCCCGACCCAGGACTCCGGCTCCATCGCCTACCTGCGTCCCGAGACCGCCCAGGGCATCTTCACCAACTTCGCCCAGGTGCAGACGACCGCGCGCAAGAAGCCCCCGTTCGGCATCGCGCAGATGGGCAAGTCCTTCCGGAACGAGATCACTCCGGGCAACTTCATCTTCCGGACCCGCGAGTTCGAGCAGATGGAGATGGAGTTCTTCGTCAAGCCGGGCGAGGACGAGCAGTGGCAGGAGTACTGGATGCAGCAGCGCTGGAACTGGTACACCGGCCTCGGCCTGCGCGAGGAGAACATGCGCTGGTACGAGCACCCGCAGGAGAAGCTGTCCCACTACTCGAAGCGCACCGCCGACATCGAGTACCGCTTCCAGTTCGGCGGCAGCGAGTGGGGTGAGCTGGAGGGCGTCGCCAACCGCACCGACTACGACCTCTCCGCGCACGCCAAGGCGTCCGGCGCCAACCTGATGTTCCACGAGCAGGAGAGCGGCGAGCGCTACACGCCGTACGTCATCGAGCCCGCCGCCGGCGTCGGCCGCACCATGCTCGCCTTCATGCTCGACGCGTACACCGAGGACGAGGCCCCCAACGCCAAGGGCGTCATGGAGAAGCGCGTCGTCATGCGCCTCGACCACCGCCTGGCCCCGGTCAAGGCCGCGGTGCTGCCGCTCTCCCGCAACCCGCAGCTCTCCCCGAAGGCCAAGGGCCTCGCGGCGGACCTGCGGCAGAACTGGAACATCGACTTCGACGACGCCGGCGCCATCGGCCGCCGCTACCGCCGCCAGGACGAGATCGGCACCCCGTTCTGCATCACCGTCGACTTCGACACCCTCGACGACAACGCCGTGACCGTCCGCGAGCGCGACACCATGAAGCAGGAGCGCGTCTCCCTGGACCAGATCCAGGGCTACCTGGCCGCCCGCCTGATCGGCTGCTGACCCGGACCCGCGCGTACGGCGGAGCCCCCGGTCCCGAGAGCGGGACCGGGGGCTCTCCCGTGCCCCGGGCCGGAAAAACCGGATGCCCCGGGCCCGGCCGCCCCGCTAGCGTGCGGGGCATGCACGCACACCTCCCGATCTACGAGTGAGAGCGGTGCCGCTCCGGCGGACCACCGACGACCCACCGCACACCTCACCGAAGGGGAGAACCCCATGGCCAAGGGCCGCAACAACCTCCTCGGCGTCGGCGGACAGCGCAAGAAGCTGTCCCGCGCCGACCAGCAGGGCGCGCAGCGCGACCGCGCCGCCGACCGCCGCACGGCGGACGAGAAGAAGCAGGACCTCCTGAAGAAGATGCGCGAGCGCAGCCGGAGCGCGGAAAGCGGTGACAGCGCGGACACCGCTGCCACCGCAGACAGCGCCGCCGGCGCTGCCACCGCTGACTCCGCAGGCACCTCCGCGGAGTAGGACCCGGGGCGAAGGGCCCGGGCCGCCCATGCGCGGCCCGGGCCCTTCGTCGTACCCCGGGCCCGCCGCCCCACGCGGCCGGCCGGGGCCCCTCAGCCCGCCGCTCGCGGCAGCCGGAGGGCGTACAGGCCGGTCAGCAGGGCCAGGCCCAGCTGGACCAGCAGCGTCGTCGCCAGCGCCGTCCCCACGGAGCCCGAGGCCGCCAGCGACAGGAAGAGCGAGCCCAGCGTCGCCACGCCCAGCGCCAGCGCCGCCTGCTGGGTCGTCACCATCACCCCGCTGCCCACGCCCGCGCGCTCCGCCGGGACCTCGGACAGCACCACCCGGAACAGCACCGGCAGCTGGAGCCCCTGCCCCAGTCCCGCCACCGCCATCCCCGGCGCCAGCGTCCACGGCGTGACGTCCGGCCAGGAGTGCCAGGCCGTCCACGCCAGCATCCCCAGCCCGGCCGCCTGCACCACCGCGCCCGCCGGGATCACCCGGGTCCCCCAGCGGGCCACCAGCCGGGGACCGGCCAGCGAGGCGCCGAAGAAGGCCAGCGCCATCGGCGCGAGGGCCGCGCCCGACGCGACCGGGCCCAGCGCGAGACCCTGCTGCAGCGCCACCGCGATCACCAGCATGAAGCCGCCGAAGCCGCCGGACAGCGGCAGCACCAGCACCAGGCCCCGGCGCAGCGGCGTCAGCCGCAGCAGCGACGGCGGGACCAGCGGGGTGCCGCCCGCGCGCTCCACCCGCCGCTCGGTCCGCCAGAACACCGCCGCCGCCACCGGGAACGCCGCCAGCGCCCCCCACGCCCACACGGGCCAGCCCGCCGCCCGGCCCTCCGTCAGCGGGACGAGCAGCGCGGCGAGCGCGACGGCCAGCAGCACCGTGCCCCGCACGTCCAGGGGCGCCGGAGCCGCCGCCCGGGTCTCCGGGACCGCCCGCAGCGCCGCCGGCAGCACCGCCAGGATCACCGGTACGTTCACCAGGAACGCGGCCCGCCAGCCGAGCCCCGCCACGTCCGCCGCGACCAGCAGGCCGCCCAGCATCTGGCCGGAGACGAACGCGAGGCCGTTGGTCGCCCCGTACAGCCCGAGCGCCCGGGCCCGGCGGGCTCCCGTCGTCGAGGAGTGAAGGGTCGCGAGCACCTGCGGCAGCAGCAGCGCCGCCGCGGCACCCTGTGCCACCCGGGCGGCGACCAGGCTCCACGCCGTCGGCGCCACCCCGCACAGCAGCGACGTCACGCCGAAGGCCAGCAGGCCCGCCAGGAAGAGCCGGCGCCGGCCGAACAGGTCCCCGAGCCGGCCGCCGAGCACCAGCAGCACCGCGTACGCCAGCCCGTACCCGGCGACCACCAGCTCCAGCACGGTCTCGTCCGCGCCGAGGTCCTGCCCGATCGACGGCAGGGCCACGTTGACGATGAAGAAGTCGACGAGGGGCAGCGCCGCCCCCAGCAGGACGGTGCACAGGCCCAGCGGGCCGAGGGCGGGCGCGGGCGGCCGGGCGGCCCGGGTCGTTGTCGTGGTCACCCCCCGACGATCGGCCGCCCGCCCGCCTGGTACCAGAGCCTCCTCATCCTGGTACCAGAAGTGCCTGGCACCCGGCTGCCCGGACGGGCAGGCTGGACCCATGGACATCGTCGCGACGACCGGACCGGACGCCCGGCGGCGGGAACTGGCCGCCTTCCTGCGCAGCCGCCGCGAGCGCATCACCCCCGAGCAGGTCGGCCTCGTGCCCGGCCGCCGGCGCCGCACCCCGGGCCTGCGCCGCGAGGAGGTCGCGCAGCTCTCCGCCGTCGGCGTCACCTGGTACACCTGGATCGAGCAGGCCCGGGACATCCAGGTCTCCCCGCAGGTCCTCGACGCCCTCGCCGGCGCGCTGCTGCTCGACCCCACCGAGCGCGCCCACCTCTTCGCCCTCGCCGGGCAGCCCGACCCGCGCCCCGGCACCCCGAGCCCCGCCGTCACCCCGGCGGTGCGCGCCCTGCTCGACCAGCTGGAGCCGGTGCCCGCCGCCGTCCAGAACAGCCGCTTCGACCTCCTCGCCCACAACCGCACCTTCGGGCGGCTCTTCCGCGACCTCGACGCGCTGCCGCCGGAGGACCGCAACACGCTCTGGCTGGCCTGCACCGATCCCGAGTTCCGGGCCGCCGTCACCGACCTGGAGGAGCTGATCCCGCTGCTCGCCGGGAAGCTCCGCGCGCAGATGGCCGAGCACCTCGCCGAGCCCGCCTGGAAGCGGCTCGTCCAGCGGCTGGAGGCCGCCTCGCCCGAGTTCCGCGCGGTCTGGGCCCGGCACGACGTCGTCGCCCCCGGCGGCCGGACCAAGGTCGTGCGCAACGCCCTCGTCGGCCCGCTCCGCTTCGAGCACACCAACCTGTGGCTCGGCCCCGCCCCCGGACCCGTCCTCGTCACGTACGTGCCGCTGGACGAGGAGACCCGGTCCGGCTGCGCCCGGCTGCTGGAGCTGGTGGCGCGGGAGGGGCGCCCGCTCGCCGTGGCCTGAGGTCACCCGCGCGGGTGCGGGACAATGGGCCCATGACCGCGTTCTCCCCCCTCTCCATCGGCCCGCACGTCGTGCAGCCCCCGGTGGTGCTCGCGCCCATGGCCGGCATCACCAACGCCCCCTTCCGGACCCTCTGCCGCGAGTTCTCCGACGGCAAGGGGCTGTTCGTGAGCGAGATGATCACGACCCGGGCGCTGGTGGAGCGCAACGAGAAGACGATGCAGCTCATCCGCTTCGACGCCACGGAGCAGCCCCGCTCGATCCAGCTGTACGGGGTGGATCCGGTGACCGTCGGCAAGGCGGTCCGGATGATCGTCGACGAGGACCTGGCCGACCACATCGACCTCAACTTCGGCTGCCCGGTGCCGAAGGTGACCCGGAAGGGCGGCGGCTCGGCGCTGCCGTACAAGCGCCCGCTGCTGCGGGCGATCCTGAACGAGGCCGTGTCGAACGCCGGGGACCTGCCGGTGACCATGAAGATGCGCAAGGGCATCGACGACGACCACATCACGTACCTCGACGCGGGCAGGATCGCGGTCGAGGAGGGCGTGACGGCGATCGCCCTGCACGGGCGGACGGCGGCGCAGCACTACGGCGGCACGGCCGACTGGGACGCGATCGCGCGGCTCAAGGAGCACGTGCCGGAGATCCCGGTGCTGGGCAACGGCGACATCTGGTCGGCGGACGACGCGGTGCGGATGATGCGGGAGACCGGCTGCGACGGCGTGGTCGTGGGCCGGGGCTGCCTGGGCCGGCCGTGGCTCTTCGCGGACCTGGTGGCGGCGCTGGAGGGCGGCGGGGAGTACCGGACGCCGGGGCTGCGGGAGGTCGCGGAGGTGATGGTGCGGCACGCGACGCTGCTGGGCGAGTGGATCGGCGACGAGTCGCGCGGTGTCATCGACTTCCGCAAGCACGTGGCCTGGTACCTGAAGGGCTTCTCGGTCGGTTCGGAGATGCGCAAGCGGCTGGCGGTGACCTCGTCCCTGGACGAGCTGCGCGCTCAGCTGAGCGAGCTGGACCTGGACCAGCCGTGGCCGGCGGGCGCGGACGGTCCCCGGGGCCGTACGTCCGGGAACAACCGGGTCGTGCTGCCGGACGGCTGGCTGAAGGACCCCTACGACTGCGCCGGAGTGAGCGAGGACGCCGAGCTGGACACGTCCGGGGGCTGAGATTTCCGGCCTGCCGGGGGAGTGATCCTCGCCACCCCTGAGGGGGGTGACGCTCAGATGAGCGTGTTGCCGAGGGTTGCGGCATCTGAAGGGGTGGCACCGGGTGCCACCCCTTTTGCGTTCAAGAGTTGAACGCAAATGCGCAGAGAACCTGCTCATCTGAGCGCGTTGTCCCTGGTTTGGGTCAAGCGGACTTCGGGCCGTGAATGCGGAAGCTTCGCGTCGGTAACTTTCGAAGTGGTGGCGGACGGGTGGTTACGACCGTGTGACCGCTAGGCGTACCTCCCTAGAAGCCTTCGATCTGGGTATGTTCCTCGCCGTCAGGGCAGCCAACCGAGTCGTCGAGGAGTCGAGACCCGTGTCGGAAAACAATGATCAGAAGTTCGTGTACGACTTCACCGAGGGCAACAGGGACCTGAAGGACCTGCTCGGTGGCAAGGGGGCCAACCTCGCCGAGATGACCAACCTCGGCCTTCCGGTGCCTCCGGGCTTCACGATCACCACCGAGGCGTGCAAGGTCTACCTCGAGTCCGGCTCGGAGCCCGCCGCCCTGCGCGACGAGGTCTCCGCCCACCTGGACGCCCTCGAGCGGAAGATGGGCAAGAAGCTCGGCCAGGCCGACGACCCGCTGCTCGTCTCCGTCCGCTCGGGCGCCAAGTTCTCCATGCCGGGCATGATGGACACCGTCCTCAACATCGGCCTCTCCGACGAGTCCGTCGAGGGCCTGGCCCGCCAGGCCGACAACGAGCGCTTCGCCTGGGACTCGTACCGCCGCCTCATCCAGATGTTCGGCAAGACCGTGCTGGGCGTCGACGGCGAGCACTTCGAGGACGCCCTCGACGAGGCCAAGGCCGCCAAGAAGGTCACCAGCGACACCGACCTGGACGCCGCCGACCTCAAGAAGCTCGTCGCGCGGTTCAAGGAGATCGTGAAGGCCGACACCGGCCGTGACTTCCCGCAGGACCCGCGCGAGCAGATGGACCTGGCCATCAAGGCCGTCTTCGACTCCTGGAACGGCGACCGCGCCAAGCTGTACCGCCGCCAGGAGCGCATCCCGCACGACCTCGGCACCGCCGTCAACGTCTGCTCCATGGTCTTCGGCAACCTCGGCCCGGACTCCGGCACCGGCGTCGCCTTCACCCGCGACCCCGCCTCCGGTCACCAGGGCGTCTACGGCGACTACCTGCAGAACGCGCAGGGCGAGGACGTCGTCGCCGGCATCCGCAACACGGTGCCGCTGGCCGACCTGGAGTCGATCGACAAGAAGTCGTACGACCAGCTGATGCAGATCATGGAGACGCTGGAGACCCACTACAAGGATCTCTGCGACATCGAGTTCACGATCGAGCGCGGCCAGCTCTGGATGCTCCAGACCCGCGTCGGCAAACGCACCGCCGGTGCCGCCTTCCGCATCGCCACCCAGCTCGTGGACCAGGGCCTGATCGACGAGGCCGAGGCGCTCCAGCGCGTCACCGGCGCCCAGCTCGCGCAGCTGATGTTCCCGAAGTTCGACGAGGACGCCAAGGTCGAGCAGATCGGGCGCGGCATCGCCGCCTCCCCGGGCGCGGCCGTCGGCAAGGCCGTCTTCGACTCGTACACGGCCGTCAAGTGGTCCCGCTCCGGCGAGAAGGTCATCCTGATCCGCCGCGAGACCAACCCGGACGACCTGGACGGCATGATCGCCGCCGAGGGCATCCTCACCTCGCGCGGCGGCAAGACCTCGCACGCCGCCGTCGTCGCCCGCGGCATGGGCAAGACCTGTGTCTGCGGCGCCGAGGAGCTGGAGGTCGACACCAAGCGCCGCCGGATGACCACCGCCTCGGGCGCGGTCGTCGAGGAGGGCGACGTCGTCTCCATCGACGGCTCCACCGGCAAGGTGTACCTCGGCGAGGTACCCGTCGTGCCGTCCCCGGTCGTCGAGTACTTCGAGGGCCGCATGCACGCCGGCGCCGACGACGCCGACGAGCTGGTCCAGGCCGTGCACCGGATCATGGCCTACGCCGACCGCGTCCGCCGCCTGCGGGTCCGCGCCAACGCCGACAACGCCGAGGACGCCTCCCGCGCCCGCCGCTTCGGCGCCCAGGGCATCGGCCTGTGCCGCACCGAGCACATGTTCCTCGGCGAGCGCCGCCAGTACGTCGAGCGCCTGATCCTCGCCGACACCGACGCCGAGCGCGACGACGCCCTCAAGGCGCTGCTGCCGCTCCAGAAGGCCGACTTCGTCGAGCTCTTCGAGGCGATGGACGGCCTGCCGGTCACGGTCCGCCTGCTCGACCCGCCGCTCCACGAGTTCCTGCCCGACATCACCGAGCTGTCGGTGCGCGTCGCCCTCGCCGAGTCCCGCAAGGAGCCGCACGAGAACGACCTGCGCCTGCTCCAGGCCGTGCACCGGCTGCACGAGCAGAACCCGATGCTGGGTCTGCGCGGCGTCCGCCTCGGCCTGGTCATCCCCGGCCTGTTCACCATGCAGGTCCGGGCGATCGCCGAGGCCGCGGCGGCGCGGATCGACGCCAAGGGCGACCCGCGCGCCGAGATCATGATCCCGCTCGTCGGCACCGTCCAGGAGCTGGAGATCGTCCGCGAGGACGCCGAGAAGGTCATCGCCGAGGTCGTGGCGGAGACCGGCGTGGAGCTGAAGCTGGCGCTCGGCACCATGATCGAGCTGCCCCGCGCGGCCGTCACCGCCGGCCAGATCGCCGAGGCCGCCGAGTTCTTCTCCTTCGGCACCAACGACCTCACCCAGACGGTCTGGGGCTTCTCCCGGGACGACGTGGAGGCCAGCTTCTTCACCGCCTACCTGGAGAAGGGCATCTTCGGCGTCAGCCCCTTCGAGACCATCGACAAGGACGGCGTCGGCTCCCTGGTCCGCTCCGCGGTGCAGGCCGGCCGGGCCACCCGCCCCGACATCAAGCTCGGCGTCTGCGGCGAGCACGGCGGCGACCCGGAGTCGGTGCACTTCTTCCACGAGGTCGGCCTCGACTACGTCTCCTGCTCGCCGTTCCGGATCCCGGTGGCGCGCCTGGAGGCGGGCCGCGCGGCGGCCGGGTCGAAGGGCAGCGACAGCCGCTGACCCGAGGGGCCCCCGGGCCCCGCAGAGCCCCCGGGGCCGCCGCCGGCCATCCCTTCCGAACCCTCACCGGCGGGCGGCGGCCCCGGATCCGAAAGAGACGGGACGGACACCTTGTGCGGAGGTGTCCGTCCCGTCGTTTTCACGTCAGATTCATGCGCAATTACGTCCGCATTGAATTATTGGAAATTGAACGTCTGTGTTTGCGGATGTTTCGGCCGCGGCCCCCGGATCCCCACCCGGGGGCCCCAGCCTTTTCACGGTGTCGGGCAGGTGAGCCGCAACCCTCGCCGACCGCCGCCGGACGGGCAAAGCCCCCCACGGTCTTCACCACGTCACCTCGGTCCTGAAGGTTTCCTGCCCGACCCGCACAGCATTTCCGGTGGGCCCTGTTCGCCGCGATGCTTTTCAACTGTGGCTGAAACACCCTGGTAACGTGCAGTGATGGAGTGCATACTCGATCGCGGGGTGGTTGCGAGTGCACAGGTGGGGACTTCATGCTTCGTATTCATTTCACCGCGGACGATCTGGCGGGGGTGCGGATCGCCGCCCGTCCTGACGTCCTGTGGGAAACGATTCTCAGCTTTCACCGTTTAAGGGACCGGCGCGGACCGGTGGTGTTCGGCGGATGGCGCACGGAAACGCGGACGCGGCTCGGCGGGGAGACCCGGCTGCTGGCCGCCCTCGTCCCGAGCCGCGGCTATTTCCCCGATTTCCTCACCCCGGCGGAGGGCCTGCACGGCCTCGACGACGGGCTCCAGGCGGTCCGCGCGACCCCGTCCGGCCGGCTCCGCTCGGAGCTGTCCCTGCTGGCCGCCGACCGGAGCGGCGGCCGGACCGTGCCGCACTCGCTGCGGGCCCTCGCCGACGGCGGCCCGGAGCCCTTCGACCGGCTCCTCGGGGCGCTGCGCAGCTACCACCGGGCGGCCGTGGAGCCGTACTGGCCGCACATCCAGGCCCGGGTGGAGGCGGACCGGGCGCGCCGGGGCCGGGCCGTCCTCGACGGCGGGGCGGAGGAGCTGCTGGGCTCGCTGCCGCCGATGCTGACGTGGCGGGCGCCGGTCCTGGAGGCGGCCTACCCGGTCGACCGGGACGTGCACCTGGACGGGCGGGGGCTGCTGCTCCAGCCGTCGTACTTCTGCCGGGGCACGCCGGTGATGCTGCGGGACCCGGCGCTGCCGCCGGTGCTGGTCTACCCGGTGACCCACGGGGAGGCGCCGACGGTCCGCCCGCCGGGCGCCTCCTCGCTGGCGAAGCTGGTGGGCCAGACCCGCGCGGAGGTCCTCCAGGCCATCGGGGACGGCGGGACGACGAGCGAGCTGGCGCGCCGGGCCGGGGTGTCGCTCGCCTCGGCGAGCCAGCACGCGGGCGTGCTGCGGGAGGCCGGCCTGATAGCGACCCTGCGGCACGGGAACGCGGTGCTGCACACGCTGACGCCGCTGGGCGCCGCGCTCCTCGGCGGAGGCGGGGCGGCCCAGCGGCGCGGGGAGGAGCGCTGTTACGCGCGGAACGGGCCGGTCACCTCGTAGGTGATGCCGCCGGAGGAGCTGCCGGAGGTGCCGCGCTGGCTGGAGAAGTACAGCCGCTTGCCGTCGGGGGAGAAGGCGGGGCCGCAGATCTCGGAGGAGGACTGGCCGTTGATCCGCAGGAAGGGCGCGACGGTGTCGTCCGGCGTGATCAGGCAGATCTCCATGTTGCCGCCGTCCTCGGCGACGAACAGGTCGCCGGAGGAGGAGCCGGTGACGTTGTCCACGCCGGTGAGCGGGGCGGCGCCGCTCGGCACCAGCGAGTCGTCGTAGGCGAGCTCGTAGGTGTTGTTCAGCAGGTTGAGCTGCCAGAGGCGGTTGTCGCCCTTGGTGGTGAACCAGACGGTGTCGTTGGCGTAGTGGCAGCCCTCGCCGCCGCTGAACTTCTTCGCGCCGGAGACCTGGGTGCGGGTGGTGGTCGGGGAGCCGTCCGGGTCCGGCACGTTCTGCCAGGTGAAGGAGCCGGAGGTGGCCGTGCCGGCCTTGAGGACCTGGAGGGTGCCGGACGAGAGGTTCCCCCAGGTGGTCGGTATGAACCGGTAGAAGCAGCCGTCCGACTCGTCCTCGGTCAGGTAGATCACCTTGCGGACCGGGTCGGCGGCGGCGGCCTCGTGCTTGAAGCGGCCCATGGCGTCCCGGCGGACGGCCGCGTTCACGCCGTAGGGGTCGCTCTCGTAGACGTACCCGAGGCTGACCTCCTCGCAGGAGAGCCAGGTGTTCCACGGGGTCTTGCCGCCCGCGCAGTTCTGCCGGGTGTTCGACAGGATCCGGTACGCGCCGGTGATGGCGCCGGTCGAGGAGAACCGGACCGCGCTGGCGCCGCCGCCGGGGTTGATCTCCGAGTTGGAGACGTAGATCCAGCCGGTGCCGTCGGCGTAGCAGGCGCCGCCGTCGGGGGCGTTGTGCCAGGTGTACGAGGTGCCGGGGACGGTCTGTCCCGAGCGGGCGATGACCCGGCTGGTGAACCCGGCCGGCAGCATGATGCCGTTCGCGTCCGACGCGCCGAGTGCCCCGTACGGCCCGGCGCCGGGCTGGGCCGGGGCCGCGTAGGCCGCGCCACGCATCAGGGTGCCGCCGAAGGCCGCCGCCGAGGTGCCGATGACCGCTCCACGCAGGAAACTGCGTCGCTCCACGTTTTCTCCAGGGGGTGTGTGACCGCCCGCCGCACGGTCAGCGGCGGGGCCGCGCGAGGGGAATCTAGGAGTGCGGAGTTGACTGTGCATCAACAAACGGTGACGGGGAAGGGGCGGGCGGGGGGCGGGGGACCCGGGGCCGGCGGCGAACGCTAGGTTCGCGCCATGACGATCACCGCACAGCTGCTCGGATCGGTACGGCTGCCGGGCGGGGCGGACCTCGTGGACGGCCCGGTCCGCGAGGCGGGCCCCGGCGGCCTCGCGCTGCGGCGGGCCGGCCGCCTGGAGGTCCACCGGCTCCCGGCGCTCTTCTCCGGGGCGCCGGAGCCGGCCGCCGTCTTCCCCGCGCCCTGGCCCGGCTGGGACCGGGGCGTGGACGCGGTCGCCCCGGACCTGGGCTTCGCCGTCTTCGCGGGCCAGCGGGCGGTCCGGGCGGTGGCCGCGGACGGGCGCGCGCTGTGGGAGTACCGGCACGGCTGCTGGGGCCCGGTGATCGGCCACCCCCACACCGGCGACGACCAGGAGGTCTGCTCCGGCCTGGAGCACGGCTCGGTGCTGGTCTCCGCCGACGGGCGGCTCGTCTGGGCCCACGTCGTCGGGGAGGACGAGCAAGAACGGTGGGCGGTGCTCGACGCCCGGGACGGGTCCGAGATCGGCCGGATCCCGCTGGAGGACAGCGTCGCCGCGGGCTCCCACCAGCGCACCCTGCCGGACGGGGAGACCGTCCTGCTCTGCGTAGGGATGGGCCAGGACGGGGTGCTGCTGTACGCGGGGCGCCGGGACGGAGCGGCGGTGACGGTACGGGACCTGGGGGACGGGCTCGACCGGATCCTGCTCGACGTCCACCCCGCGCGCCCCCGCCACCTGACCGTCGAGCACGGCTGCCACGACCTCCAGCTGCACGCCCCCGACGGCAGCGTCCTCGCCGAACGGGACGCCGCGGACCTCGGGGGCGACCGGAGGTGGGACTTCGCGGCGGGGTTCGCCGGCCCGGACACCGTCGTCGCCGTCGCCGAGACCGCCGGCGGCGAGGACGGCCCGGGCCACTGGCTCCTCGACGGAGAGCTGCGGCCGCTCGGCCCCGTCGCGTACCCGTCCCGCGTCTCCGGCTGCGTCCGCCCCCTCGGCGACGGCACCTGGCTCACCCACGACCGGGCGACCGGCACCCTCAGCCGCTGGACCCGCGCGGCGTCCTGAGCGCGGGCGGGACCTTCGGCACTGGGGGTGCGGGGGCGGGGGAGGGGAGACTGGACGCATGCGCGAGACACGGGAGCCCACCGACATCGGCGGTCGCGACGACCTCGACGTGCTGCTGCGCCGGTTCTACGGGGCCGCCTTCGCCGACCCCCTCATCGGGCCGTTCTTCACCGAGGTCGCCGGCACCGGCCTGGAGGTCCACCTGCCGCGCATCGCCGACTTCTGGGAGCGGGCCCTCTTCCGTACCGCCGCGTACGGCCGGGACGCCTTCGCCCCGCACGCCGCGCTGCACTCCGCCCGCCCCCTCACTCCCGCCCACTTCGGGCGCTGGGTCCAGCTCTGGCACGCCACCGTCGACGGGCGGCACCGCGGCCCGCGCGCGGACCGGGCCAAGGCGATGGGGGAGCGGATCGCCGTCTCGATGCTGAAGCGGCTCGGCGGGCCCGGCGCGGAGGCCGCCGCCGCGTCCGGCGGGACCGGCGGCTTCGTCCCGCTGGCGGCGCTCACCCTGCGCGCGGCGGGCTGAACGAAAAAATCCGTCCGGCGGGCGATGAGTTCGGGCCGTCCCGCCCGTCTTACCTCTCGACAGCACCGCACGACGGAGGAGAGAGAGCGCCATGGCCCCGCAGATGATCTTCGTGAACCTGCCCGTGAAGGACCTCGACGCCAGCAAGAACTTCTACGAGAAGCTCGGGTACGCGATCAACCCGCAGTTCAGCGACGAGACCGCCGCCTGTGTGGTGATCAGCGACGCCATCTTCGTCATGCTGCTCACCGAGGAGAAGTTCGCCGGCTTCACCGCGCCGGGCAAGGCGATCGCCGACGCCTCCGCCACCACTCAGGTCCTGCTGACCCTGAACGCGGAGAGCCGCGAGAAGGCCGACGAGCTGGCCGACCGGGCCCTGGAGGTGGGCGGCAGCCCGGCGAAGGAGCCGATGGACCTGGGCTTCATGTACGGCCGCTCCTTCGCCGACCCGGACGGGCACCACTGGGAGGTCTTCTGGATGGACGAGTCCGCCGCGCAGGGCTGACCGCCCCCTCCGGCGGGCTCAGGCGGAGACGCCGCCGTCGATCACCAGGTCGGTGCCGACGGTCGAGCCCGCCGCGTCCGAGGCGAGATGCAGCACCGCCGCCGCCACCTCGGCCGCCGAGACGACCCGCCCCAGCGGCGACTGCTCCTTCATCCGGAGCTCCCGGTCGGCCTCCGTCTCGCCGGGAAGCAGCGACATCGCGGACTCGGCGGCGCCCGGGCTGACCGCGTTGATCCGCACCCCGTCGGCGATGTGGTCGCGGGCCGCGGCGCGGGTGAGCGCGGAGACGGCGGCCTTGGAGACCTGGTAGCCGAAGACGCCCGGGACGCGGACGTGCGGGCCCAGGTTGGACGAGATGTTGACGATCGCGCCGCCGCCGTGCGCCCGCATGTGGGCGACCTCGGCCTGGAGGGCGTGCAGGACGCCGGTGACGTTGGTGTCCAGCAGGGCCTGCCAGTCGTCGAGGGGGAAGTCGGCGGCGCTGTGGCCGCCCCGGAAGATCCCCGCGTTGTTCACCGCGACGTGCAGCCCGCCGTACGTCTCCACCGCGCGGCGGACCAGGGCGCGGGTGGACTCGGCGCTGGTGACGTCGGCGGTGACGGCGGTGGCCGTCCCGCCGGCGGCCTCGATCAGCGCCACCGTCCCGTCGAGCGCGGCGGCGGTGCGGCCGGCCGCCACCACCCGCGCGCCCTCGGCGGCGAAGGCGCGGGCGATCTCCCTGCCGAGGCCGGAGCCGGCGCCGGTGACGAGGGCGACGCGGCCGGTGAAGCGAGCGGACATGGGTTCCTCCCCGAAGAGTTGCGGACCACAGCTTTATGGACCGTACGTTCCAGAATGAAGGCCGGAAAAAGGGCGCCCCTGAGGGCGCCCGTCGAGCGGTGGCTCAGTCCAGCAGGCGCAGGGCCTCCTCCGCCGCGTCCCGCACCCGGGCCGGGTCCGCCGACGCCTTGCCGACCACCCGGATCCCCTGGAGCAGGACCAGCAGCGTCCGGGCGAGCGCGCGCGGATCGCGGCCCTCCGGCAGCTCGCCCTGGGCGCGGGCCCGGACCAGCGCCGCGTGCAGCAGGGTCTCGACCTGCTCCCAGCTCAGCTCCACCCGCCGGGCCACCGCCGGGTCGCGCGCGGCGAGTTCCGACGCCGAGTTGGTGACGAAGCAGCCGTTCCGCCGCCCGTCCCCGTCCGTCGCCTCGGCGGCGAAGCGGCGGACCAGCGCCCGCACGGCCGGCAGTGCCGGGCCCGGTCCGGCCAGCTCCCCGAAGAGCTCCCCGTCCCGGGTCTCCTGGTAGCGCTCCAGCGCCTTCAGGTACAGCTCGTGCTTGCTGCCGAAGGTCGCGTAGAGGCTGGCCCGGCCGATGCCGAGGTGCTCCACGAGGTCCGCCATCGACGTCGCCTCGTAGCCGCGCGCCCAGAACAGGTCGAGCGCCGCCTGGAGCGCGGCCGAGGGATCGAATTCCTTGGTCCTGGCCACGCGGTGACCGTACGTCTTTCTGGAACGAGCGGTCAAGTCAGCTGAGGCGGACCGGATAGACCGCCACCGCCACCTCGTCGTCGTCCAGGCAGCGCCCGGTCACCAGGTCGAAGCGCTGCTTCAGCAGCGGCGACGCCACGTACGGACGCCCGTCCGCCGTGCCGAGCAGCCCCCGGGACAGCACCTGCGCCCCGGTGAAGGGATCGCGGTTGTCGATCGCGTACGCCCGCCCCGCCCGGTCCCGGAAGACGGCCGCCTGCCGGCCGTCCGGCAGCAGCGCCGCCAGGCCGCGGCCCGGGGTGAGCCGGGCCTCCTCGCAGACCGTCATCCAGGAGTCCTCGGCGGGCGAGAGTTCGAGGGTCTTCATCGGGACAGGGCTCCTTCCGGGGTGCCGATGGTCAGGACGGTGAGGTCCGGCTTGATCTGGTCCCGCTCGGGCACGAACCGCACGGTCGGGTCGGGGGTCTCCGGCGCGTTCACGAAGGAGACGAAGCGGCGCAGCCGCTCCGGGTCGTCCAGGGTCTCGGCCCACTCGTCCCGGTAGCCGGCGACGTGCGCCGCCATCAGCGTCTCCAGCTCGCCGCACAGGCCGAGCGAGTCCTTCACGATCACGTCGCGGAGGTGGTCGAGCCCGCCCTCCAGGCGCTCCAGCCACACCGACGTCCGCTCCAGGCGGTCCGCCGTCCGGATGTAGAACATCAGGAACCGGTCGATGAGCCGCACCAGTTCGGCGTCGGACAGGTCCTGGGCCAGCAGGTCCGCGTGACGCGGGGTCGCGCCGCCGTTGCCGCCGACGTACAGGTTCCAGCCGTTCGCCGTGGCGATCACGCCGAAGTCCTTCGACTGGGCCTCGGCGCACTCGCGGGCGCAGCCGGAGACCGCCGACTTCAGCTTGTGCGGGGCGCGCAGGCCCCGGTAGCGCAGCTCCAGCTGGATCGCCATCCGCACCGAGTCCTGGACGCCGTAGCGGCACCAGGTCTGCCCCACGCAGGACTTCACCGTGCGCAGCGCCTTGCCGTAGGCGTGTCCGGACTCGAAGCCGGCGTCCACCAGCCGGGTCCAGATCGCCGGGAGCTGGTCGACGCGGGCGCCGAAGAGGTCGATCCGCTGACCGCCGGTGATCTTCGTGTAGAGGCCGAAGTCGCGGGCCACCTCGCCGATCACGATCAGCTTCTCCGGGGTGATCTCGCCGCCGGGGATGCGAGGGACCACCGAATAGGAGCCGTTGCGCTGGAGGTTGGCGAGGTGGTGGTCGTTGGTGTCCTGGAGCGCGGCCTGCTCGCCGTCGAGGATGTACCCGTTGTTGAGGGAGGCGAGGATCGAGCCGACGGTCGGCTTGCACACCTCGCAGCCCTCGCCGCCCTTCGCGCCGTCCCGCCCGTGCGAGTCGAGCAGCGCCGCGAAGGAGGTCACCCGCAGGGTGCGGGCGATCTCGTAGAGCTCGCTGCGGGTGTACGGGAAGCAGCCGCACAGCCCCGTGTCGGCGGCCTTCGGGAGCAGCTTCTCGATGACCTTCACGCAACTGCCGCAGCCGGTGCCGGCCTTGGTGCACTTCTTCACCTCGGGCAGCGTGGCGCACTGGGTGATGGCGTGCTTGGTGACGTTGTGGCAGGAGCAGATGACGGCGTCGTCGGGGAGCGCGGACGGGCCGAGCGCCACGGGCGCCCCGGCGCCCGCCGGGAGGACCAGCTGTTCGGGGGAGACCGGCGGCTTCGAGCCGGTGAGCGGGCGCAGCAGCCCGTACGCCTCGGCGTCGCCGACCAGCACGCCGCCGAGGAGCCGGCCCTCGCCGTCCACCACCAGCTTCTTGTAGACGCCGGTCCGGGAGTCGGAGTAGACGACGTCGAGGCAGCCGTCGGCGGTGCCGTGCGCGTCGCCGAAGGAGGCCACGTCCACGCCGAGCAGCTTCAGCTTGGTGGAGAGGTCGGCGCCGGTGAAGCCGTCGCCGGTCTCCTCCTCGGCGAGCACCGAGGCGACCGTCTGCGCCATCTCGTAGCCGGGCGCGACCAGGCCGTAGACCCGCCCGTCGGCGGCGAGCGCGCACTCGCCGATGGCGAAGACGGCCGGGTCGGAGGTGCGGCACCGCGCGTCGACGGCGATGCCGCCGCGCTCGCCCACGTCGAGCCCGCACTCCCGGGCCAGCTGGTCCCGGGGACGTACACCGGCCGAGAACACCACCATGTCGACGCCGAGTTCGGTGCCGTCCGACAGCTTCATGCCGGTCACCGACCCGTCGGCGGTGAGGACCTCCTGGGTGCCGGTGCCGGTGTGCACGGTCAGCCCCATCTGCTCGATGGTGCGCAGCAGGGCGGCGCCGCCGCCGTCGTCGACCTGCACCGGCATCAGCCGCGGCGCGAACTCCACGATGTGGGTGTCGAGTCCGAGGCCCTTCAGCGCGCCGGCCGCCTCCAGGCCGAGCAGGCCGCCGCCGACGACCGCGCCGGTCGTGGCCGTCCTGGCGTACTCCTCGATGGCGAGCAGGTCCTCGATCGTGCGGTAGACGAAGCAGCCGGCGGCGTCCTTGCCGGGCACCGGCGGCACGAAGGGGTACGAGCCGGTGGCGAGCACCAGGTGGTCGTAGCCGACGGTCCGGCCCGACCGGGTGGTCACGGTCCGGGCCGCCCGGTCGACGCTCACGACGGGTTCGTCGGTGTGCAGCTCGATGCCGTGCCGCTCCAGGAAGCCGTCCTCGACCATCGACAGCTCGTCGGGCGTCCTCCCGGAGAAGTACGAGGTCAGCTGGACCCGGTCGTAGGCCGGGCGGGGCTCCTCGCAGAGCACCACGATCCGGGCCCGCTCGGTGACGCCCCGGTCGGCGAGCGCCTCCAGGAAGCGCTGGCCGACCATTCCGTGGCCGACCAGGACGATGGTGGGGGTGGTCATGCGGAGCCTCCGTCGTGGGTGAGCAGGTGCAGCAGGGGGGCCTCCGGCAGGGCTTCGTCGCCCTCCCAGGCCCGGGCGAGCGCGCCGACCGCGGCCAGGTCGCCGAGGAGGACGCCCCCGACGAGCCGGTTGTCGCGGACGACGACCTTGCGGTACGCGCCCCGGGTGGCGTCGGTCAGCTGGACGACGTCGTCGCCCGGCAGGGGCGTGGCCTCGCCGAAGGCGGCGAGGTCCAGCGGCCGGGCCCCGCCGAGCGTGAGCCGGGTGAGGGCCCGGGTGCCGGTGTAGCGGGGGCCCGCGGTGCCGGACAGCACGTCCGCGAGGACGTCGGCCTGCTCCAGCGCGGGCCCGGCGAGGCCGTACACCCGGCCGTCGTGCTCGGCGCAGTCGCCGATCGCGTGGATGGACGGGTCGGAGGTCCGCAGCTCGTCGTCGACGACGATCCCGGTCCGCACGTCGAGCCCGGCCTCGCGGGCCAGCGCGACCCGGGGGCGCACCCCGCAGGCGAGGACCACGACCTGGGCGTCCAGGACGAAGCCGTCGGCCAGCTCGACCGCCGTCACCGCCCCGTCCCGCTGCCGCAGGCCGCTGACCCGGCACTCGGTGTGGGTCTCGACGCCGAGCCCGTCCAGGTGCGCGCGCAGCAGGACGGAGGCGTGCGGGTCCAGGTGGCGTTCCATCAGGCCCTCGCCCTGCTGGGTGAGGACCACCTCGGCGCCCAGCGCGGCCAGCGCCCGCGCCGCGGACACGCCGAGGAGGCCACCGCCGATCACGACGGCGCGGACGCCCGGGCGGACGGCCTCCCGCAGGGCGAGGCAGTCGTCGAGGGTGCGGAAGGAGTGCACGCCCCGGGGGAGCTCCGCGCCGCGCAGTCCGCGCAGCGGCGGCAGCACCGGGTTGGAGCCGGTGGCGAGGACCAGCCGGTCGTAGCCGACCCGCGAGCCGTCCGCGCACGTGACGGTGCGGGCCGCCCGGTCGATCGCCACCGCCCGGATCCCGCGGCGCACCGGCTCGCGGGGCTCGGGCAGGGCGATGACCTCGGGGGCGTACCGCCCGGCGAGGACGTCGGCGAGCAGCACCCGGTTGTACGGGGCGTGCGGCTCCTCGCCGAGGAGGGTGACCGGCAGGCGCTGGGCGAGGCGGAGGCCCGCCGTTCCGCCTCCGACCACCACGATCCGTGTACTCATACCGGGAAGGGTGCGGGCCGGGTGTTTCCCGGTGGCATCCCGTCTGTTTCCCGTACGGAACGCTGATCTCCGCGGGCGCGGGGGCGGGCTGTGAGGGCGGCGGGCCCCGCAAGCTCAGAGTTCGCTCAACGATCACGGGATCCGTGGACGGGGCAACGATCCCGTCCCTAGGCTCGCCGCATGCCCGAGATCACGCTCACCACCCTGGTCCTGCTGTGTCTGGCCGCGCTCGTCGCGGGCTGGATCGACGCCGTGGTCGGGGGAGGCGGGCTGCTGCTCCTGCCGGCGCTGCTGATCGCCTTCCCGAACGCGGCGAACGGCTACGTCCTCGGGACCAACAAGGCGGTCGCGATCGTGGGCACGACCGGCGCGGCCGTCACGTACGCGCGCAAGACGAAGGTGCCGGTGGGGACGGCGGTGCGGGTCGGGCTCGCGGCCCTCGCGGGCTCGTCGTTCGGCGCCCTGTTCGTGACCATGGTCAGCAAGGAGGTGCTGCGTCCGCTGATCATCGTCGTGCTGGTCGCGGTGGCCGCCTTCGTGATCCTGCGGCCGTCGTTCGGCGTGCGGGCGGAGGCGGACCGGGCGCCGCTCACCCGGGCCCGGATCGTCACGGCGATCGTCCTGGTGGGCGGCGGGATCGGCTTCTACGACGGTCTGTTCGGGCCCGGCACCGGCACCTTCCTGGTGCTCGCGCTGACCGCCGTGCTCCACCTGGACCTGGTGACGGCCTCCGCCACCGCCAAGATCGTCAACGTCTGCACCAACGCGGGCGCGCTCGTCACCTTCGCCCTGGCCGGCACGGTCTACTGGCAGCTGGCCGCCCTCATGGCGGCCTTCAACCTGGCGGGCGGGACGATCGGCGCCCGGATGGCGCTGAGCAAGGGCTCGGGGTTCGTCCGCGCGGTGCTGCTGGTGGTGGTCCTCGGCATGGTCGCCAAGCTGGGCTGGGACCAGTGGAGCGGCTGACCGGTCCGGCTCAGCGCACGCCGATGAGGTGCCCGAAGGCCACCACGTTCCCCTGGTAGCCGCCGCTCTTCGCGGAGAACCCGCCGCCGCAGGTGATCACGCGGAGCTCGGCGCGGTCGGTGGCGCCGTACACCTTCTCGTCGGGGAAGGCGTCGTTGTCGTACACCTCGACGGCGTCGACGGTGAAGACGGCGGTCCTGCCGTCCTCGCGGTCGATCTCGATCCGGTGGCCCTTCTTCAGGGCGCCGAGGGTGTAGAAGACGGCGGGGCCGCCGGCGTTGTCGACGTGGCCGGCGACGATCGCGGTGCCCTTGGCGCCGGGCGTGACGCCGTCCGCGTACCAGCCCGCCAGGTTGCGGTCCTCGGCGGGCGGCACCTCCAGGGCGCCCTTCGCGTCCAGGCCGAGCCGGGTCATGGGCGCGTCCACGTCGGTCTCCGGGATGCGCAGCCGCACCGGCGGCGACGACGGCAGCGGGTCGGCGGCGGCGTCGGTGTGCACGCTCGGCCCGGCGGCGAACGCCTGGGCGGCGGACGGGACGGGCGGGGTGACGTCCTCCGAGCCGTTCTGGACGAGCCAGAGGCCGACGCAGGCGGCCACCGCCAGGCCCCAGCCCTTGCTCCTGTTGCTCACGTCTGCCTTCCTCACGGGGGTGTCAGCGGGAAGGTCCCGCCCCCGGCCGGCCGTGTGCGGGAGCCGGGCGGGGGCGGGACGGGCGGTGTGATCAGTGGCCCTGGGCGCCGCTCGCCCGGCGCCGCATGAGCCACACACCGCCGACGGCAGTCGCGGCCAGCACCGCCGCGCCTGCCGTGACCTGGGCGGTGTCGGGGCCGATGCTGCCGCCGACACCGGTCTTGACGTGACCGCTGGGCTCGCGGTGCTTCACGGTCAGCTCGCCGCGGGCGGTCCGGCCGTTGTCGCAGGCGACGGCGATCCAGTGGGTGCCCGGCTTGGCGTGCTGGGGCAGCGTGAACTGCCCGACCACGACCTCCTTGTGGGTGCTGGGGCTCAGCTGGAACTCGCCGGCGCCGACCGAGTTCGCGTCGCCGACGCCGTGCCCGTTCTTGCCGCAGGCGAGGGTGTTCACGGTGACGGTGGTGCCGGGGGAGGCGGTGGAGGGGTAGATCTCCAGCGTCTGGGGGCGGCCGTCGTTCTCGTTCTCGTTCGCGTACGCCGTCGGCGCGGCGAAGGCGCCGAGCGCGACGACCGTCAGCGCGGTTCCGGTGAGCAGGCGGGCAGTGGGGCGCATGGTGGGGTTCCTCCGGGGCGCGCGGTCGTTCGGTCTTCCGTACGACCGAGGAAACGGCCCCGGCGCGCGCCCCGCCTGCTGATGGCGCGTCAGGATTGCTCCGTCCGATACGGCGCGTCGACTGGAATCACGGCGTTTCCGCAGGTCGGGGCGGGTTTCGCGGCGTCAGGTGGCGTGTCGTGCCGAACGGGTGAGCGGGGCCCGGAAGGGGGCCCGAGCGGGGCCCGGAGGAGGGTTCGAGCGGGGGCCCGGAGGAGGGGCCGGGCGGGGCCGAGAGGAGGGTTCGGGCGGGGCCCGGAGGAGGGGCCGAGCGGGGCCCGGGAGCCGAGCCCGTGAGGGCTCCCGGAGTGAGTCCGGCGGGCCCCGGGGCGTACGTCAGTCCTCGTCCGCCGGGTCGCCCTTGCCCCGCTTCATCGTGGCCAGCCGCTCCAGCCACTGCCGGGCGTCGGCGCCGAAGTCGCGGCTGCCGACCTCGTGGTGCGCGGCCACGAAGCGCAGGGCCTTCGGCTTCTTGTCCCAGTACGGGTCGGCGCCCTCCCGGAACCGGCGCAGGAAGATCTCGCAGCCGACCGCGTTGGTGTGGAAGGTCAGCTCCACCCGGGGCGCCCGGCCCTCCCCGCCCCGCCGGTCGGCGAGCCGGAAGCCCTGCCACAGGTAGAGGTGGTACTCGGCGCGGCCCGGCGGGGACTCGTGGACCCGGGAGCTCTCGAAGGCGTACCCCTCGGCCGCGAAGGCGTCGAGGACCGCCTCGTGCAGTGGCAGCGTCTCCACCCGCACCGGGTCCAGGTCCGTCGCCGCCTTGACCCCGACCGCCTCGACCTCGGTCCGGACGCCGATCGAGACGCCCAGCCGCTCGCCGCGCGACTCGTTCGGCGGGGTCTCCCACTTCAGTCGCTCGGAGAACGCGATGCGCCGCTCCTCGCCCTTCTTCAGCTCGAACCAGCCGCTCGCACTGGGATAGCAGAGGGTCGTGCCGTCGTCCGTGCCGTCGCCGTCGCCCTTGTGGTGGAGGGAGGCGTTGACGACCATCCGCATGCGTATCGACTCGATCTTCAGGTCGCGTTCGGGCGCGCGGACCACGACCTCGCCGCGCAGCCTGCCGCCCGGGCGGACCGGCTCGTCGGGGATGAGCGTGTCGATCTCCAGCGGAACCCCGCCGCCGCCGAAAAGTCTCTTGAACACCATGGGCGCAGGCTAGTCGGCGGAACCGCCCCCGTCACCGGAGACGATCATCTCGCCCGGCACCTCCGCGTAGGCGGCGAAGACCCGTGCCATCAGCGCCTCGTCGACCGGGTACGTCACCCCGTCGACGCCCGTCACCGGCGCGATCGTGCGCGAGTTCGCCGTGAACGCCGCCCGGAATCCCGGCAGTTCGGCGAGAGTGACGGGCCGGCGGACCGACGGCAGCCGGGGCTCCAGGAGCGCCATGGTGATCCCGGCGAGCTGCGGGGCCGCCGGCCACACCACCGAAGTGCCGTCCCAGAAGGCGACGTTGGCGACCGCGCCCTCGGCGACCTCGCCCTCCGGGGAGGTCAGCAGCGCGTCGTCGAACCCGGCCCGGCGCGCCGCGTCCCCGTGGTAGCGCTGCGCGAAGCCGCCCAGGTGCTTGAGGTGCGCCGCCGGCCGCAGGTAGCCGACGGACATCAGCCGCTGCGGGGCTCCCGGACCGTCGGGCGCGGCCTCCCGGACCGCGACGACCACCCGGACCCGGGGCCCGTCCTCGTACCCGTACACCCGCGCCGAGCAGTCCCGCCGGCCCGACGCCCGGACGGCCCGCGCCAGCAGGTCCCGGACCCGGTCGCCCGGCAGCGGCACGCCGAACAGCTCGCGGGTCGCGCCGTCGAGGCGGTCGAGGTGCAGGCCGAGGCCCTTCACCCGGCCGTCCCGCACCTGCATCGCGGTGAAGTGGCCGTAGCCGCCCATCACGGCGGCGAGCTGCCCGGGATCGGCGGCGGGGACCCCGTCGAGCTCGATGTGCACGGGCGCCGGGGAGGGTGTCGTCGTCATGGCCCCACGGTAGTCCCGGCGGCCCCGGCGAAGATCTTTTCGGCCGCGCTTGACCTCAACCAAACTTGAGGTACCACGCTTCTCGCCATGGACATCACGAACTCCGCCGCCGCCCAGGCCGCCGCCCCCCTGACCCTCGCCCTCGTCGTCGCCAGCGACCGCGAAGGCCGCTTCGCCCCCGTCATCGCCGACTGGTTCCGCACCCGCGTCGCCGAGCGCCCCGACTTCACCCTCACCGTCCTCGACCTCGCCGAGGTCCGCCTCCCCACCTCCCTCTCCTACGACCCCGACCCCGCCGTCCGCGCCGAACTCGCCCGCGTCACCCCCGTCCTGGAGGCCGCCGACGCGTACGTCGTCCTGACCCCGGAGTACAACCACTCCTTCCCCGCCTCCCTCAAGAACCTCATCGACCGCCACTACACCGAGTGGCGCGCCAAGCCCGTCGGCTTCGTCTCCTACGGCGGCATCTCCGGCGGCATCCGCGCCGTCGAGCAGCTCCGCCAGGTCTACGCCGAGATGCACGCCGTCACGGTCCGCGACGGCGTCGTCCTCCCCAACGCCCACGGCCTGTTCGACGACGACGGCTCCTTCAAGGACCCCACCGGCCCCGAGAACGGCGCCAAGCTCATGCTCGACCAGCTGGCCTGGTGGGGACGCGCCCTCAAGGACGCCAAGTCCCTCCGCCCGTACGCCGCCTGAGGAGCCCGGCCATGACCCTGCTGCGCCTCCTCGCCGGGCGGCTCCGGCCCCACCGCGCCCCCCTCGCCCTACTCGTCGTCCTCCAGCTCCTCCAGAGCCTCGCCTCCCTCACCCTGCCCGCCCTCAACGCCGGCGTCATCGACGAGGGCGTCCTCCGCGGCGACACCGGCCGCATCCTCTCCGGCGGCGCCGTCATGGCCGGCGTCACCCTCCTCCAGGCCGCCGCGGCCGTCGCCGTCACCTTCACCGCCGCCCGGATCGCCCTCGCCGTCGCCCGCGACCTGCGCTCCGAGGTCTTCCGCCGCATCCAGGACTTCTCCGCCCTGGAACGCGGACGCTTCGGCACCGCCTCCCTCATCACCCGCGCCACCAACGACGTCCAGCAGATCCAGACCTTCACCGTCCTCGTCCTCACCCTGCTGGTTGCCGCCCCGCTGCTGTGCGCCGGCGGACTCGCCATGGCCCTGCGCCAGGACGTGCCGCTCGCCCTCGTCCTGCTCCTCTTCGTCCCCGTCATGACCCTCGCCGTCGGCGCCGTCGTCCTCCGCATGCGCCCCCACTTCCGGGGCATGCAGGACCACCTCGACCGGGTCACCCGCGTCCTGCGCGAACAGATCACCGGCGTCCGGGTCGTCCGCGCCTTCGTCCGCGACCGCCACGAACGCGCCCGCTTCGCCGCCGCCAACGACGCCCTCCTCGACACCGGCCTGCGGGCCGGCCGGCTCCAGGCCGTCATGTACCCGGTCGTCCTGCTGATCTGGGAGGCCACCACGATCGTCCTCATCTGGGCCGGCGCCCACCGCATCGACTCCGGGGCCGTCCGGGCCGGCGCCCTCGTCGCCTTCCTCGGCTACCTCCTCCAGACCGCCATGTCCGTGATGATGGCGCTCTTCCTCCTCATGCACCTGCCCCGCGCCGAGGCCGGCGCCGCCCGCGTCCGCGAACTCCTCGGCACCGTCCCCGCCCTCACCCCGCCCGCCGATCCCGTCCGCACCCTCCCCGGAGCCGGCCGCCTCACCCTGGAGGACGTCGGCTTCCGCTACCCCGGCGCCGAGGAACCCGTCCTCAGCGGCGTCACCCTGCACGCCGCCCCCGGCGAGACCACCGCGATCATCGGCTCCACCGGCAGCGGCAAGTCCACCCTCCTCGGCCTCGTGCCCCGGCTCCTCCACGCCACCGACGGCCGGGTCCTCCTCGACGGCACCGACGTCCGCACCCTCGACCCCGCCCTCACCGCCGCCACCGTCGGCCTCGTCCCCCAGAAGCCCTACCTCTTCACCGGCACCATCGCCACCAACCTGCGGTACGGCCGCCCCGACGCCACCGACGACGAGCTGTGGCACGCCCTGGAGACCGCCCAGGCCGCCGACTTCGTCCGCGCCCTCGACGACGGCCTCGACGCCCCCGTCAGCCAGGGCGGCGCCAACCTCTCCGGCGGCCAGCGGCAGCGGCTCGCCATCGCCCGGGTCCTCGTCGCCCGCCCCCGCGTCTACCTCTTCGACGACTCCTTCTCCGCCCTCGACAACGCCACCGACGCCCGGCTCCGCGCCGCCCTGCGCCGCGAGACCGCCGGCGCCACCGTCCTCCTCGTCGCCCAGCGGGTCTCCACCATCCGCCACGCCGACCGGATCGTCGTCCTCGACCGGGGCCGCGCCGTCGGCACCGGCACCCACGACGAACTCCTCGCCACCAGCCCCACCTACCGGGAGATCGTCCGCTCCCAGCCCACCGAGGAGGCCGCCGCGTGACCACCGCCACCGCACCCCGCCCCACCGCCCCCGCCCGCCGCGGCCCCGCCCCCCAGCCGGGCGGCGGGCCCGGCGCCCCCGGCACCCCCTCCCTCGAACGCTCCCTCCACTTCCGCGCCTCCGCCGTCCGCCTGCTGCGCACCCTCGCCCCCGACCGCGCCCCGCTCACCGCCGCCCTCGCCACCGGCGCCGCCGCCGTCGGCCTCACCGTCCTCACCCCGCTCCTCCTCGGCCGCGCCACCGACCTCGTCCTCACCGGCGCCGCCGGCCCGCACGGCGTCGACTTCCCCGCCGTCGCCCGCCAGCTCTCCGCCGCCGGCGCCGCCGTCGCCGGCGCCTCCCTGCTCACCTGGGGCCAGCAGCGGCTCGTCACCGACGTCGCCCAGCGGGCCGGCCACCGCCTCCGCGCACGCGCCCAGCACAAGCTGGCCCGGCTGCCCCTCGGCTACCTCGACGGCCAGCCCCGCGGCGAGGTCCTGTCCCGCGTCACCAACGACGTCGACAACGTCACCCAGACCCTCCAGCAGGCCCTCAACCAGATGATCCGGGCCGTGCTCACCCTCCTCGGGGTGCTCGCGATGATGCTCTGGATCTCCCCGGTCCTCGCCCTCGTCGCCCTCGGCACCGTGCCCGTCTCCCTCGGCCTCGCCGCCCTCGTCGCCCGCCGCGCCCAGCCCCAGTTCGCCCGCCAGTGGGCGGTCACCGGCCGGCTCGGCGCCCACACCGAGGAGACCGTCACCGGCCACACCGAGGTCGTCGCCTTCGGCCGCCGCGACGAGGCCGTCCGCCGCTTCGACGAGCTCGGCGACGAGCTGTACCGGGCGGGGCTGCGCGCCCAGGTCGTCTCCGGCCTCGTCCAGCCCGCCGTCACCCTCGTCGGCAACCTCACCTACGTCCTCATCGCCGTCCTCGGCGGACTGAAGGTCGCGAGCGGCACCCTGACCGTCGGCGACGTCCAGGCCTTCGTCCAGTACTCGTACGAGTTCAACGGCCCCGTCAACCAGGTCGCCGCCATGGCCGCCCTGCTCCAGTCCGGCATCGCCTCCGCCGAGCGGGTCTTCGACCTCCTCGACGCCGACGAGGAGAGCCCCGCCCCCGCCGCCCCCGAGAAGCCCGCCCGGCTCCGCGGCCGGGTCGTCCTCGACCGCGTCTCCTTCCGCTACGACCCCGGCCGGCCGCTCCTGGAGGACGTCTCCCTCACCGTCGAACCCGGCCGCACCGTCGCCCTCGTCGGCCCCACCGGCGCCGGCAAGACCACCCTCGTCAACCTGCTGCTCCGGTTCCACGAGCCCACCGGCGGCCGGATCCTCCTCGATGGCACCGACACCGCCCGGATGGACCGCGAGGAGCTGCGCTCCGGCATCGGCATGGTCCTCCAGGACACCTGGCTGTTCGGCGGCACCATCGCCGACAACATCGCCTACGGCGTCCCCGGCGAGGTCTCCCGCGAGCGGATCACCGCCGCCGCCGAGGCCGTCCACGCCGACCGGTTCATCCGCACCCTCCCCGACGGGTACGACACCGTCCTCGACGAGGACGGCGGCGGCCTCAGCGCCGGCGAACGGCAGCTCGTCACCCTCGCCCGCGCCTTCCTCGCCGACCCGGTGATCCTCGTCCTCGACGAGGCCACCAGCTCCGTCGACACCCGCACCGAACTCCACGTCCAGCGGGCCATGTCCGCCCTGCGCGCCGGCCGCACCAGCTTCGTCGTCGCCCACCGGCTCTCCACCATCCGGGACGCCGACACCATCGTCGTCATGGACGGCGGCCGCATCGCCGAGCAGGGCACTCACGAGGAACTCCTCGCCGCCGGAGGGGCGTACGCCCGGCTGCACGCGGCCCAGTTCGCCCCTACCGTGGAGGGGTGATCGTCACCGTCCGCACCACCACCGACGCCCGCGCCAAGGCCGACGCCCTGGCGCGCGGCGCCGTCGAGGCCCGGCTCGCCGCCTGCGCGCAGATCTCCGGCCCCGTCACCTCCGTCTACCACTGGCGGGGCGCGATCGAGACCACCGAGGAGTGGGAGGTGGTCCTCAAGACCACCGAGGCCCGCTACCCGGCCCTGGAGGCCCACCTCCTCGCCGCCCACGACTACGAGACGCCCGAGATCCTCGCCACCCGGGTCACCCGGGTCGCCGAGCGGTACGCCCGCTGGGTCGAGGAGGAGACGAGCGGCGGCCCCGACGCGGCGGACCTGCCCCAGGAGGAGCGGCCGTTCTTCGTGTACGGGACGCTGCGCCCCGGCGGCTACAACCACGACCGGTTCCTCGCCGGCCGGATCGGCACCGAGGCCGCCGCCGTGCTGCCCGGCGCCGTCCTGCACGACGGACCCGGCTACCCGTACGTCGTCCCGCAGGCCGGCGGCCGGGTGGTCGGCTCCCTCCTCACCCCGTCGCCCGGCGACTACGGCGCCCTGTTCGGCCTGCTCGACCGCCTGGAACTGCCCGTCGGCTACGAGCGCACGGCCATGGACGTGATCCGCACGGAGGACGGGGCCACGGTCTCCGCCTGGGTCTTCGTCGCCGCCCCGGACGCCCCCCTCGGCCCGGTCATCGAGAGCGGCGACTGGTTCGACCGCCCCTGATCACTCCCGTACCGGCTCCAGCCGCACCGCGCACACCTTGAACTCGGGCATCCGGGAGACCGGGTCGAGCGCCGGGTTCACCAGGGTGTTCGCCCGGCCCTCCCCGTACCAGTGGAACGGCATGAAGACGGTGTCCGGGCGGATCGCCCCGGTGATCCGGGCCGGTGCCACCGCCCGCCCGCGCCGCGACACCACCGCGACCGGCTCGCCCTCCGCGACCCCCAGCCGGTCCGCGAGCCGCGGGTGCAGCTCCACGAACGGGCCGGGCGCGGCGGCGTTCAGCTCCGCCACCCGCCGGGTCTGCGCCCCGGACTGGTACTGGGAGACGACCCGGCCGGTGGTGAGGACCACCGGGTACTCGGCGTCGGTCTCCTCGGCGGCCGGCCGGTGCGTCACCGGCACGAACCGGGCCCGCCCGTCGGCGGTCGCGAAGCGGTCCAGGAACAGCCGGGGCGTGCCCGCGTGCCCCTCGTCGGGGCAGGGCCAGAAGACGCCCTGCTCCTCCTCGATCCGCCGGTAGCTGATGCCCGAGTAGTCGGCGGGCCCGCCGGCCGAGGCCCGCCGCAGCTCGCCGAAGACCTCCTCCGGGTCGGTGGGGAAGCCCTTCTCCCAGCCGAGCAGCCCGGCGAGCGCGTGCAGCACCTCCAGGTCGGTGCGGACCCCGTCCGGCGGGGTGAGGGCGCGGCGGCGCAGCAGCACCCGCCCCTCCAGGTTGGTCATGGTGCCGGTCTCCTCGGCCCACTGGGTCACCGGCAGCACCACGTCGGCGAGGGCGGCGGTCTCGGAGAGCACCACGTCGGCGACGGCGAGGAAGTCGAGCGACCGCAGCCGCTCCTCGACGTGGGCGGCGCGCGGCGCGGAGACGACCGGGTTGGAGCCCATGAGGAGCAGCGACCTCACCTCGCCGCCGAGCGCGTCGAGGAGTTCGTAGGCGCTGCGCCCCGGCCCCGGCAGGGTCTCGGGGGCGACGCCCCACACGCCGGCGACGTGGGCGCGGGCGGCGGGGTCGTCGAGCTTGCGGTAGCCGGGCAGCTGGTCGGCCTTCTGGCCGTGCTCCCGGCCGCCCTGGCCGTTGCCCTGGCCGGTGAGGCAGCCGTAGCCGGAGAGCGGCCGGCCGGCCCGCCCGGTGGCGAGGCACAGGTTGATCCAGGCGCCGACGGTGTCGGTGCCCTTGGACTGCTGCTCGGGGCCGCGCGCGGTCAGCACCATGGAGTTCTCGGCGTCGCAGAACAGCGCGACCGCCGCGCGCAGGTCCGGCACCGGGACGCCGGTGATCCGCTCGACGTGCTCCGGCCAGTGGGCCATCGCCCCGGCGCGGGCGGCCTCCCAGCCGGTGGTGCGCGCGGCGACGAACTCCTCGTCGACGCGGCCCTCGGCGACCACCAGGTGCAGCAGGCCGAGGGCGAGCGCGAGGTCGGTGCCGGGGCGGGGGGCGAGGTGGAGGTCGGCCTGTTCGGCGGTGCGGGTGCGGCGCGGGTCGACGACGATCAGCTTCCCGCCGTTCTCCTTCAGCTCGGTGAGGTAGCGCAGCGCGGGCGGCATGGTCTCGGCCAGGTTGGAGCCGACGAGGATCACGCACCCCGTCCGGGGGATGTCCTCCAGCGGGAAGGGCAGGCCCCGGTCGAGGCCGAAGGCCCGCTGGTGGGCGGCGGCGGCCGAGGACATGCAGAAGCGCCCGTTGTAGTCGATCTGCGAGGTGGCGAGGACGAGCCGGGCGAACTTGCCGAGCGCGTACGCCTTCTCGTTGGTGAGCCCGCCGCCGCCGAAGACCCCCACCGCGTCGGGACCGTGGCCGGCGCGGGTCCGGCGCAGTCCTTCGGCGACGGCGGCGAGCGCCTCCTCCCAGGAGGCCGGTTCGAGCGCCCCGGAGTCGGGGCGGCGGACCAGGGGCTCGGTGAGCCTGACCCGGGAGGAGAGTACGGCGGGGGCGGTGCGGCCCTTGCCGCACAGGGCACCCCGGTTGACCGGGAAGTCGGTCCGCTCGACCACCTCGGCGGGCAGCTCCGCCGTGCCGGTCGGGCGGAGCCGCATGCCGCACTGCAGGGCGCAGTAGGGGCAGTGGGTGGGGACAGCGGTGACGTCGGACATGCCGCCCAGCGTGCGGCGCGCGTGTTACGGACGGGGGCGCCGCGTATTACGGGCGCGGTGCTCTCCGCTCAGGTCAGCGGACGGCGGCGGGTGAGGCGACGGCGGTGCGGACGCCGCCCGCCAGGGCCTCGGCGACGCCGGTCTCGCGCGGGCCGAGGAAGCGCGGGTCGGGACGGACGGCCGCGTCGAGGGCGGCCTTGCCGGCGGCGGCGAGCTCCCGGACGGTGCCGTAGTACCAGGTGGCGTCCCGGGGTTCGGCGACCCCGACGCCGTACGCGTCCACCCCGGCCCGCGCGCACAGGGCGACGGCCCGCTTGATGTGGAAGTCCTGGGTGACGAGGACGGCCCGGTCGACGCCGAAGATCTCCCGGGCGCGCACGCAGCTGTCCCAGGTGTCGAAGCCGGCGTGGTCGCTGACGACCTTGCCGTCCGGGACGCCCCGGGCGGCGAGGTAGGCGCGCATGGCGCCGGGCTCGTCGTACTCGGTGCGGCTGTTGTCGCCGGTGACGAGGAGGACCTTCACCTTGCCGGTGCGGTACAGCTCGGCGGCGGTGTCGAGCCGGTGCGCGAGGTACGGGGTCGGGCGCCCGTTCCAGAGGCCGGCGCCGAAGACGACGGCGACGTCCCGGGCGGGCACGTCGGCGGTCGTGCGGAGCCGGCCGGCGGCGGCCGTGTGCATCCAGGTCGCGGGGAGCAGCGCGAGGACGGCGGCGGCCATCACGGCCTGGACGGCGCGGCGGCGGCCCCGGACGGTGCGGGGGAACCGGACCTGCATCGGCGGGGCCTCCGGGTGGGTCGGGGAGAGGGCGGTCACCCCGTTCGACGCGCTGCGGCGGGCTCCGGTTCGGCGGCGGCCCGGGACGTGCCGTAGAGCACACCGGCGAGGCCCATGCCGAGCAGCATCCCGAGGAGCTGGGCGGCGGCGTAGGCGGGCACCGAGGCGGGGGCGATGCCGGTGAACGAGTCGGTCAGCGACCGGCCGACGGTGGCCGCCGGGTTGGCGAAGGAACCGGAGGAGGTGAACCAGATCGCCGCGCCGATGTAGCCGGCGACCGCGACGGGGGCCAGCTGGGGGCGGCCGATGTGCCGCAGGCCCTGGACGACGAGGACGAGCCCGGCGGTGGCGACCGCCTCGCCGAGCAGCAGGTGGAGGGCGGCGCGCGGCTCGGTGGACCAGGAGCCGGGCGGGCGGCCGAACATCGCCTCGGCGAGCAGCGCCCCGGCGACGGCACCGGCCACCTGGGCGGCGACGTAGGCGAGGACCTCGTGGCCGCCCTGCTCGCGGCGGCGGCCCCACCACTCGGAGAGGGTGACGACCGGGTTGAAGTGGGCGCCGGACAGCGGCCCGAGGAGTGCGATGAGCAGCCCGAGGCCGAGGGCGGAGGCGGTGGCGTTGGCGAGCAGCCGGACGCCGATGTCCTGGCTGAGGGAGTCGGCGCGGAGGCCGGAGCCGACGATCACGGCGACGAGGGCGGCGGTGCCGGTGAACTCGGCGGCGGCGCGCCGGGGGAGCGACGCGGGGGACATTCTCATAATGGAAAAGATATTCCGTGATTCGGAACGAAAAAAGAGGGGAGGAGAGGGGTGCGGCTTCCGTACGATCCGGCGGTGACCGACGAAGAGATGCTGACCGCCGCCGTGCGGAACAACGCCGCCTGGTGCCACGCGATGAGCCGGGCCCACGGCCTCACCGGTGCCTTCGGCCCCCGGGCCTGGACCAGCCCCCGCCGCACCCCGCTCTACTACCCCGACGGCGTCTCCCTCACGGCCGACGCGACCGCCGCCGACGTCCTCGCGGGCGTCGACCGCACCGCCGGCGCCTCCGTCAAGGACTCGTACGCCCGCCTCGACCTCGCCCCCGAGGGCTTCCGGCCGCTCTTCGACGCCACCTGGATCGGCCGCCCCGCGGGCGTCCCCGCCGCCACCCCCGGGGGAGCGGCCGACTGGATCCGGATCGACACCCCCGACGCGCTCGCCGCCTGGGCGCTCGCCTGGAGCGGCGGCGACGCCGGCGCCGCGGACCTCTTCCGCCCGGCCCTCCTCGGCGACCCGGCCGTCACCGTCGTCGCCGTCCCCGGACCCGGCGGGCGGATCCTCGGCGGAGCCGTCCTCTCCACCGGCGCCGGCGCCACCGGCGTCTCCAACCTCTTCGCCGCCGACGGCACCGAGCCCGCCGCCGTCTGGGCCGCCGCCCTCGCCGCCGCCGACCCCGCCCTCCCCGTCGTCGGCTACGAGTCCGGCGACGACCTGACCGCCGCCCGCGCCGCCGGCTTCGCCGACCTCGGCCCGCTCCGGATCTGGCTCGCCGCCTGACGCCCGGCGCCCACGCGCGCGCGTGCTGACACCCGTCCGCCCGCGCGCGTGAGCCCGGCGAAACACCCGCGCGCCGGGCCCGGAAACGAGCCGTGACCGGCGCGCAACGGCGAGGCAACGTGCCGCCGCCAGGATCGGTCCATGACGGAGCCGGACAGCACGTTCGCGGACGCCGCCGGCCTGCTGGGCCGGATCGTGGACCAGCTCGGACTCCAGCTCCGCCGGGTGCGTCCGTACGCCCGCCCGGCGGAGAAGACCGAGCAGGAGGTACCCCGACCGTGCAGACCCCCAGCGCCCCCGTCCCCTCGCCCGTCCCCGCCCCCGTTCTCGTCGCCGTCGGCCACGGCAGCCGCGACCCCCGCGCGCGTGCCGCCCTCGCCCGGCTCCTCGACCGGGTCCGCGAGCTCCGCCCCGGCCTCGACGTCCGCCTCGCCCACATCGAGCTGAACGCCCCGCTTCTCGACACGACGCTCGCCGCGCTCGCCGCCGAGGGCCGCGAGGCCGTCCTCGTCCCGCTCCTCCTCGCCCCCGGCTACCACGTCACCCACGACCTGCCCGCCGCCCTCGCCGCCGTCCCCGGCCTCCGCGCCCGCGCCGCCGCCCCCCTCGGCCCCCACCCGCTGCTCGCCGAGGCCCTCGCCGACCGGCTCGCCGAGGCCGGCTGGACCCCCGCCGACTCCGCCGCGCGCACCACCGGCGTCGTCCTCGCCTCCGCCGGCTCCCGCGACCCCCGCTCCGCCGCCACCCTCCGCCGGATCGCCGCCGCCCTCGCCGACCGCCTCGACGGCACCCCCGTCCTCGCCGCGTACGCCTCCGCCGCCGCCCCCACCGTCCCCGAGGCCGTCGCCGCCCTCACCGCCCGCGGCCGGCACCGGATCGCCGTCGCCTCCTGCTTCACCGCCCCCGGCCTCTTCGCCGCCCGCGCCGCCGCCCACGCCCCCTGGATCGCCGCCGACCCGCTCGGCGCCCACCCCGCCCTCGCCCGCCTCGTTCTGCACCGCTACGACGGTGCCGCCCGGGCCCGCACCGGCCGCACCGCCACCCCCGCGCGGGAACCCGCGTCCATCTGAACCCTTTTGTCGGTCCCTCCGGTTACCGTCGAGACATGGCAGGCTACGACGGCACCAGCGAGACCCCCGGGTACGACCCGACCGCCACCGAGCGCTGGGCCGCCGAGCCCGACAAGCGCCCCGGCCGCACCGCCTTCCAGCGCGACCGCGCCCGCGTGCTGCACTCCGCCGCCCTGCGCAGGCTCGCCGGGAAGACCCAGGTCGTCACCCCCGGCACCCGCGGCCACTCCTGGGACGCCAGCCCCCGCACCCGGCTCACCCACTCCCTCGAATGCGCCCAGGTCGGCCGCGAGCTCGGCGCCGCCCTCGGCTGCGACCCCGACCTCGTCGAAGCCGCCTGCCTCTCCCACGACATGGGCCACCCGCCCTTCGGGCACAACGGCGAACAGGCGCTCAACGACGTCGCCAAGGACTGCGGCGGCTTCGAGGGCAACGCCCAGTCCCTCCGCCTCCTCACCCGCATCGAACCCAAGCGCTTCGTCCCCGGCCCCGACGGCGAACCCGTCCCCGTCGGCCTCAACCTCACCCGCGCCGCCCTCGACGCCGCCACCAAGTACCCCTGGCCGCGCGGCGACCACCCCACCGACCCCGGCTCGTCCAAGTTCGGGGTGTACGAGGACGACCAGCCCGTCTTCGAGTGGATCCGGCGCGGCGCCCCCGAGCAGCGCAAGTGCTTCGAGGCCGAGGTCATGGACTGGTCCGACGACGTCGCCTACTCCGTCCACGACTTCGAGGACGGCCTGCACGCCGGCCACATCGACCCCAACCTCCTCTACGCCGAACCCGAGCGCGCCGACGTCTTCGCCGTCGCCATCGGCCGCTACGTCCCCGAGGACACCGACCCCGCCGAACTCGCCGAAGCCCTCGACCGGCTCATGGAGCAGAGCTGGTGGCCGCACGGCTACGACGGCTCCGCCGCCGCCCAGGCCCGCCTCAAGGACGCCACCAGCCAGCTCATCGGCCGCTTCTGCCTCGCCGCCGAGGGCGCCACCCGGCAGGCGTACGGCTCCGGCCGCCTCACCCGCTACGGCGCCGAACTCGTCGTCCCCCGCTCCGCCCGCAACGAGTGCGCCGTCCTCAAGGCCGTCGCCGACCGGTACGTCATGCAGCGCGCCGAACAGGAGGCGCTCCGCGCCGACCAGCGGATCGTCGTCGCCGAACTCGCCGAGGCGCTCGTCGCCCGCGCCCCCGACGGACTCGAACCGCAGTTCCGCGCCCTGTTCGCCGCCGCGCCCGACGACCGTTCCCGCATGCGGGTGATCGTCGACCAGATCGCCAACCTCACCGACGCCTCCGCCCGCGCCCTCCACCACCGCCTCCGGACCCCGCGCGCCTAGGCGCCGTGCGCCCCCTTCCGCCTTCCGGCGCCGTGCGGGACCCTCGCATGCACGTCCAGGGGCGCTGCCGCCCGGCCCCGGCTCGGGGGCGTAGCGTAGAGAACCGGTCGCAACGAGGAGGAATCAACGTGGTCGACGCAGATCAGACCTTTGTCATCGTCGGCGGGGGCCTGGCCGGCGCCAAGGCGGCGGAGACGCTCCGCGCGGAGGGCTTCAACGGCCGGGTGATCCTCATCGGCGACGAACGCGACCACCCCTACGAACGACCCCCGCTCTCCAAGGGCCTCCTCCTCGGCAAGAAGGACCGGGACGCCGCCCTCGTCCACGAGCCCGGCTGGTACGCCGCCCACGACGTCGAGCTCCACCTCGGCCAGACCGTCACCGCGATCGACCGGGACGACCGCACCGTCCGCCTCGGCGACGGCACCGCCCTCCGCTACGACAAGCTGCTCCTCGCCACCGGCTCCGAGCCGCGCCGCCTGGACGTCCCCGGCACCGGCCTCGCCGGCGTCCACCACCTGCGCCGCCTCTCCCACGCCGAGCGGCTCCGCGACGAGCTCAAGGCCCTCGGCCGGGACAACGGGCACCTGGTGATCGCCGGCGCCGGCTGGATCGGCCTGGAGGTCGCCGCCGCCGCCCGCACCTACGGCGCCGAGGTCACCGTCGTCGAGTACGAGCCGACCCCGCTCCACCGCGTCCTCGGCCCCGAGCTCGGCCAGCTCTTCGCCGACCTCCACACCGGGCACGGCGTCCGCTTCCACTTCGGCGCCCGCATCACCGAGATCACCGGCCAGGACGGCATGGTCCTCGCCGTCCGCACCGACGACGGCGAGGAGCACCCCGCCCACGCCGTCCTCGTCGCCGTCGGCGCCGCCCCCCGCGCCGCCCTCGCCGAGAACTCCGGCCTCGCCCTCGTCGACCGCGCCGACGGCGGCGGCATCGCCGTCGACGCCTCGCTGCGCACCTCCGACCCCGACATCTACGCCGCCGGCGACGTCGCCGCCTTCGACCACCCCTTCCTCCACCACCGCATCCGCGTCGAGCACTGGGCCAACGCCCTGAACGGCGGCCCCGCCGCCGCCCGCGCCATGCTCGGCCAGGACGTCTCCTACGACCGGATCCCGTACTTCTTCACCGACCAGTACGACCTCGGCATGGAGTACTCCGGCTGGGCGCCCCCGGGCTCGTACGACCAGGTCGTGGTCCGCGGCGACACCGGCAAGCGCGAGTTCATCGCCTTCTGGCTCAAGGACGGCCGGGTGATCGCCGGGATGAACGTGAACGTGTGGGACGTCACAGAGCCGATCCAGCGGCTCATCCGCTCCCGCGCCCAGGTCGACACCGACACCCTCTGCGACGCGTCCGTGCCCCTGGACAGCCTGCTCTGACACGTACGGGCGAGCCGTAGACTCTACGCGTGGCAGGCAGGATCAACGATGACGACGTGAAGGCGGTCCGGGACGCGGTCCCGATCGACTCCGTGGTGTCCGAGTACCTCCAGCTCCGCAACGCCGGCGGCGGGAACCTCAAGGGACTCTGCCCCTTCCACGACGAGAAGTCGCCCTCCTTCCAGGTCAGCCCCAGCAAGGGACTCTTCCACTGCTTCGGCTGCCAGGAGGGCGGCGACACCATCGCCTTCGTGATGAAGATCGACCACCTCTCCTTCTCGGAGACCGTCGAGCGCCTCGCCGCGAAGGCCGGCATCACCCTCCGCTACGAGGAGGGCGGCTACAACCCCGGCCACCAGCGCGGCGAGCGCATCCGCCTGATCGAGGCCCACAAGATCGCCGCCGAGTATTACGCCGGCCAACTCGCCTCCCCCGAGGCCGAGATCGGCCGCCGGTTCCTCGCCGAGCGCGGCTTCGACCAGGCCGCCGCCGAGCACTTCGGCGTCGGCTACTCCCCGGCCGGCTGGGACCACCTCACCCGCTTCCTGCGCGGCAAGGGCTTCTCCGACCGCGAGCTGATCGTCTCCGGCCTCTCCCAGGAAGGCCGCCGCGGCCCCATCGACCGCTTCCGCGGCCGTCTCATGTGGCCCATCCGGGACGTCGGCGGCGAGATCGTCGGCTTCGGCGCCCGCCGCCTGCGCGAGGACGACAACGGCCCCAAGTACCTCAACACCCCCGAGACCCCGGTCTACAAGAAGTCCCAGGTCCTCTACGGCATCGACCTCGCCAAGAAGGAGATCGCCAAGACCAGCCGGGCCGTCGTCGTCGAGGGCTACACCGACGTCATGGCCTGCCACCTGGCCGGCGTCACCACCGCCATCGCCACCTGCGGCACCGCGTTCGGCGGCGAGCACATCAAGATCCTCCGCCGGCTCCTCATGGACAACGGCTCGGCCCGCGTGATCTTCACCTTCGACGGCGACGCCGCCGGCCAGAAGGCCGCCCTGCGCGCCTTCGAGGACGACCAGAAGTTCGCCGCCGAGACGTACATCGCGATCGCCCCCGACGGCATGGACCCCTGCGAGCTGCGCCTCGCCAAGGGCGACGACGCCGTCGCCGACCTCGTCGAGCCCCGCACCCCCCTCTTCGAGTTCGCCCTCCGCCAGATCGTGAACCGCTACGACCTGGACACCCCGGCGGGGCGGGCCGCCGCCCTCGACGAGGCCGCCCCGATCGTCGCCAAGATCAAGAACGTGGCCTCCCAGCACGAGGTCGCCGTCCAGCTCGCCGGCCTCGTCGGCATCCTCGACACCCAGTTCGTCGTCCGCCGGGTCGCCCAGATCGCCCGCTGGCAGCGCGGCGGCGGAAAGGACCAGGGCGGCCCCCCGCGCGGCGACGCACGGCGGCAGCAGCGCTCGTACGGCGAGGTCCAGGCCCCCAGCGGCCCCGCCGGTCCCGCGCTCAACCTGCGCAGCCCCGCCCACCGCACCGAGCGCGAACTGCTCAAGCTCGCCCTCCAGTACCCGGCGCTCGTCTCCCCGGCCTTCGACGCCTACGGCATCGACGAGTTCACCGCCCCGCCCTACGCCGCCGTCCGCCAGTGCATCCAGGACGCCGGCGGCGCCGACGGCGCCCCCGCCGACTACCTCGACGCCGTCCGCGAGGCCGCGCCCGACGACACCGTCCGCGCCCTCGTCACCGAACTCGCCGTCGAGACCGTCTTCGCCAAGACCGTCGACGAGGTGTACGCCGGCGCCCAGCTGGTCCAGGTCCGGCTCCGGGCCGTCGACCGGCGCATCCGCGACGTCCAGGGCACCCTCGCCCGGCTCGGCGCCCACGGCGACCCCGAACGGCTCGCCGCCGTGCAGAACGAGCTGTGGGTCCTCACCCAGTACGGCCAGTCCCTCCGCAACCACGGCGCCGCCGCCCTCTGAGGCACGTTCGGTCACGGACCGGACTCAAAAAGTCACCGCACGCCCCTCGTGGCGGCGATGTGTCGTACCCCACACTGGGCGGGGTGACGGAGCCGTTCCGCCCTTCCTGGAGGTCGCCCGCCGTGCAGACCGAGATCCAGACCACCGACCCGGACGAACTCCCGGCGCTCCCCCCGCTCCCCGAGGTCCCGGTCCAGCGGCGCCGCACCGCCGACCCCGGCGGCCACGGGCCGTCCGCCGACCTCTTCCGCCAGTACCTCCGCGAGATCGGCCGCATCCCCCTCCTCACCGCCGAGGAGGAGGTCGAACTGGCCCGCCGCGTCGAGGCCGGCCTCTTCGCCGAGGAGAAACTGGCCCGCACCCCGGACCTGGACTCGCAGCTCGCGTACGACCTCGACCGGCTCGTCGTCCTCGGCCGGATCGCCAAGCGCAAGCTCATCGAGGCCAACCTGCGGCTCGTCGTCTCCGTCGCCAAGCGGTACGTCGGCCGCGGCCTGACCATGCTCGACCTCGTCCAGGAGGGCAACCTCGGCCTCATCCGGGCCGTCGAGAAGTTCGACTACGCCCGCGGCTACAAGTTCTCCACCTACGCCACCTGGTGGATCCGCCAGGCGATGTCCCGGGCCCTCGCCGACCAGGCCCGGACCATCCGCGTCCCCGTCCACGTCGTGGAGCTCATCAACCGGGTCATCCGCGTGCAGCGCCACCTCCTCCAGGAACGCGGCACCGAACCCACCCCGGAGGAGGTCGCCGCCCAGCTCGACCTCACCCCGGAGCGGGTCCGCGAGGTCCTCCGGCTCGCCCAGGAACCCGTCTCCCTGCACACCCCCGTCGGCGAGGAGGAGGACGTCGACCTCGGCGACCTCATCGAGGACGGCGACGCCGCCTCGCCCGTCGAGTCCGCCGCCTTCCTGCTGCTCCGCCGCCACCTGGAGGACGTCCTGTCCACCCTCGGCGAGCGCGAGCGCAAGGTCGTCCAGCTCCGCTACGGCCTCGACGACGGCCGCCCCCGCACGCTGGAGGAGATAGGGCAGCTCTTCGGCGTCACCCGCGAACGCATCCGCCAGATCGAGTCCAAGACCCTCTCCAGACTCCGCGACCACACGTACGCGGACCAGCTGCGCGGCTACCTGGACTGAGGACGCGCGAAGGGCCCGCGCCGCCTCCGGCACGGGCCCTCCGACCTGCGGCCGGACACCCGGTCAGTCGACCTCCACGGCCGCCTCCGCGAACTGCGCCGCGTACAGCCGGGCGTACGCCCCGCCCGCCGCCAGCAGCTCCTGGTGCGTGCCCTGCTCCACGATCGAGCCGTTCTCCATCACCAGGATCACGTCCGCGTCGCGGATCGTGGAGAGCCGGTGCGCGATGACGAAGGAGGTACGGCCCTGGGCCAGCCGGGCCATCGCCTTCTGGATGAGCACCTCGGTCCGGGTGTCGACCGAGCTCGTCGCCTCGTCGAGGACCAGCAGCACCGGGTCCGACAGGAACGCCCGGGCGATGGTGATCAGCTGCTTCTCGCCCGCGCTGACCGCCGCCCCGTCGTCGTCCACCACCGTGTCGTACCCGTCCGGCAGGGTGCGGACGAACCGGTCGGCGTGGGCCGCCCGCGCGGCCTCCTCGACCTCCGCCCGGGTCACCTCGCGGGTGGCGCCGTACGCGATGTTGTCGGCGATCGTCCCGCCGAACAGCCACGTGTCCTGGAGGACCATGCCGATCCCGGCCCGCAGCTCCTCCCGGGACATCGCCGCGATGTCCGTGCCGTCCAGCGTGATCCGGCCGCCGGTCACCTCGTAGAACCGCATGAGCAGGTTGACCAGCGTCGTCTTGCCGGCGCCCGTCGGGCCGACGATCGCGACCGTCTGGCCCGGCTCCACGCTGAGCGACAGGTCCTCGATGAGCGGCTTGTCGGGCTCGTAGCGGAACGAGACGTGGTCCAGCTCCACCCGGCCCTTCACGTCGCGCGGCTTCTCGGAGACCGGCGCGTCCGGCTCCTGCTCCTCCGCGTCGAGCAGTTCGAAGATCCGCTCCGCCGAGGCGACGCCCGACTGGACCAGGTTCGCCATCGACGCCACCTGCGTCAGCGGCATCGAGAACTGGCGCGAGTACTGGATGAAGGCCTGCACGTCGCCGATGGACAGCGTGCCGCTCGCCACCCGCAGCCCGCCGACCACCGCCACCAGCACGTAGTTGATGTTCGAGACGAAGAACATCACCGGCTGCATCATGCCGCTGTTGAACTGCGCCCGGAAACCGGCCTCGTACAGCGCCTCGTTCTGCTCCCGGAAGCCCTCCGCCGCCTCGTCCTGCCGGCCGAAGACCTTCACCAGCGTGTGCCCGGTGTACATCTCCTCGACGTGCGCGTTGAGCGCGCCCGTCGACTTCCACTGCTGCACGAAGTGCGGCTGCGAGCGCTTGCCGATCCGCGCCGCCACCACCACCGACACCGGCACCGTCACCAGGGCGACGAGCGCGAGCAGCGGCGAGATCCAGAACATCATCGCCAGCACGCCGACGATCGTCAGCAGCGAGTTGATGAGCTGGCCCATCGACTGCTGGAGCGTCTGCGAGATGTTGTCGATGTCGTTGGTCGCCCGCGACAGCACCTCGCCGCGCTTCGCCCGGTCGAAGTACGACAGCGGCAGCCGCGCCAGCTTCGTCTGGACGTCCTCCCGCATCCGGTACACGGTCCGGTTGATCACCTTGATCGACATCCGGGTGGACACCAGCATCAGCAGGCCCGCCACCACGTACACCGCCAGCGCGAGCAGCAGCACCTCGCCGACCGCGCCGAAGTCGATGCCCCGCCCGGGCGTGAAGGCGACCCCGGACAGCATGTCCGCCATCCCGCCGTCGCCGTCCGCCCGCAGCCGCTCCAGGGCCTGCGCCTTCGTCACGCCCTCCGGCAGCTGCCGCCCGACCACGCCCGCGAAGACCAGGTCGGTCGCCCTGCCGAGGATCTTCGGGCCGACCACCGCGCCCGCCACCGACAGCACGCCGGCGAGCAGCATCACCCACAGCGCGCCCTTCTCCGGCGCCAGCTGCCGCAGCAGCCGCTTCGAGGACCCCTTGAAGTCCATCGACCGCTCACCCGGGGCGCCCCCGGCCATCATGCGTCCGCCAGGACCGGCCATCAGGCAGCCTCCGCCTCGGTCAGCTGGGAGAGCACGATCTCCCGGTACGTCTCGTTCCCCGCCATCAGCTCGTGGTGCCGCCCGCTGCCGACGACCCGGCCCTCGTCGAGGACCACGATCCGGTCGGCGTCCCGGATGGTCGACACCCGCTGGGCGACGATCACCACGGTCGCGTCCGCCGTCTCCGCCGCGAGCGCCGCCCGCAGCCGGGCGTCCGTCTCGTAGTCGAGCGCGGAGAACGAGTCGTCGAAGAGGTAGATCTCCGGCCGCTGCACGAGCGTCCGCGCGATCGCGAGCCGCTGCCGCTGCCCGCCGGACACGTTGGTGCCGCCCTGCGCCACCGGCGCCTCCAGGCCGCGCTCCAGCTTCCGTACGAAGTCGGCGGCCTGGGCCACCTCCAGGGCGTGCCACAGCTCCTCGTCGGTCGCGTCCGGGTTCCCGTACCGCAGGTTCGACGCCACCGTCCCGGAGAACAGGTACGGCTTCTGCGGCACGAGCCCGACCGTCCGCGCCATCAGCGCCGGGTCCAGCCGCCGCACGTCCACCCCGTCGACCAGCACCTCGCCGCCCGTCACGTCGAACAGCCGCGGCACCAGGCCCAGCAGCGTCGACTTGCCGGAGCCGGTCGAGCCGATGATCGCGGTGGTCTCGCCGGGCCGGGCCACCAGCTCCACGTCTCGCAGCACCGACTCCTCCGCGCCCGGGTACCGGAAGTCCGCGCTCCTGACCTCCAGGTGCCCGCGCCGGCCGAGCTCCGTCACCGGCTCCGCCGGCGGGACGACGCTCGACTCCGTCGCCAGGACCTCCTCGATCCGCTCGGCGCACACCTCGGCGCGCGGCACCATCATGAACATGAAGGTGGCCATCATGACCGCCATCACGATCTGCATCAGATAGGCGAGGAAGGCGGTCAGCGCGCCGATCTCCATCCCGCCGCTGTCGATGCGGTGCGCGCCGAACCAGACCACGGCCACGCTGGACACGTTCACCACCGTCATCACGGTCGGGAACATCAGCGCCATCAGCCGGCCCGTCGCCATCGACACGTCGGTCAGCTCGCGGTTGGCGCCGCGGAAACGCTCCTCCTCGTACCCGTCCTTCACGAACGCGCGGATCACCCGGTTGCCGGTGATCTGCTCGCGCAGCACCCGGTTCACCGTGTCCAGGCGCTCCTGCATGGTCCGGAAGAGCGGTCGCATCCGCTTCACGATCAGCGAGACGGAGACGCCGAGCACCGGCACCACCGCCAGCAGCACGCCGGAGAGCGGCACGTCCTGGCCGAGCGCCATCACGATGCCGCCGACGCACATGATGGGCGCGGAGACCATCAGGGTGAACGCCATCAGCACCAGCATCTGGACCTGCTGGACGTCGTTGGTCGTCCGGGTGATCAGCGACGGCGCGCCGAACTGGCCGAGCTCGCGCGCCGAGAACGACTGCACCCGGTCGTACACGGCGCCGCGCAGGTCCCGGCCGACCGCGGACGCGGTCCGCGCGCCGAAGTACACGGCCCCGACGTTGCACAGCACCTGCACCACGGACACGCCGATCATCAGCGCGCCGAACCGCAGGATGTAGCCGGTGTCCCCCTGGACGACACCGTGGTCGATGATGTCGGCGTTCAGGGTCGGCAGGTAGAGGCTCGCGCAGGTCGCCAGGAACTGGAGCAGGACGAGCAGGGCGAGGGGTTTTCGGTAGGGCCGCAGGTGGGTTCGGAGAAGTCTTATGAGCACGGTTCCCACTATCGCGCCGCGGCCCCGACCGTTACGACGCGTTTTCCGCGTGTCAGGCGTAAGTCAGGCGTACGTCAGGCACCTCAGGCGTACGCCAGGCACGTCATGCGTACGTCAGGCACGTCATGCGTCGAAGGCCCCCGGGTGGATCTGCTCCCGCGCCGCCGCGAACTGCCGGCGCACCGACTGGCCCACCGCCAGCTCCTCGCCCGGCTCCAGGATCTGCGCCGCCGCGCCCTGCCAGGCCGGGGGAGCGGACGGCGCGAGGGTGCCGCGCGCGACGCCCAGCGCCCAGGCGGCCTGCCGGGCCGCGCCCAGTGCCGCGTAGTCGGCCGGCTGGGGGACGACGACCTGCGCGCCGAACAGCGCGGGCGCCAGGGCCTGGACGGCGGGCAGCGCCGCCGCCGCGCCGAGCAGGAAGATCCGCCGGACCTCGACGCCCCGGCCGCGCACCACGTCGAGCGCGTCGCCGAGCCCGCACAGCATGCCCTCGAACGCGGCCCGCGCCAGGTGCTCGGGCTTCATGGCCTCGCGCCGCAGCCCGGTGAGGGTGCCGGCGGCGTGCGGCAGGTGCGGGGTCCGCTCGCCCTCCAGATAGGGGAGCAGCACCAGGCCGGAGGAGCCGGGGGTGGACTTCAGGGCGAGCGCGGACAGCTCGTCGAGTGACTCCAGGCCCAGCATCTCGGCGGTGCCGCGCAGGGTCCGGACCGCGTTGGAGACGGAGACGACCGGCAGGTGCATGCCGGTGGCGTCGGCGTACGAGGTGACGGCGGCGCCCGGCCGGTCCACGGCCTCGTGGTGGACGGCCATGACGGAGCCGGAGGCGCCGAGCGACACGACGGCGTCGCCGGCGCCGAGGCCGAGCCCGAAGGCGGCGGCCATGGTCTCGCCGGTGCCGGCGGAGATCAGCAGCCCCTCGGGCGTGGTGCCGGCGGGCTCGGCGGGCCCGAGCACCTCGGGCAGCGCGGCGCCCTGCCCGAGGGCCAGCTCGACGAGGTCGGGGCGGTAGGCGCCGGTGCGGGCGGACCAGTAGCCGGTGCCGGAGGCGGCGCCGCGGTCGGTGGTGCGGCGGGCGGGGCGGCCGAGGAGCTGCCAGACCAGCCAGTCGTGCGGCTGGAGGACGGCGGCGGTCCGCCGCGCGTTCTCGGGTTCGGTACGGGCCAGCCAGCGCAGCTTCGCGACCGGCAGCCCCGCCTGCGGGACGGTGCCGACGGCCTCGGCCCAGGCGTCGCGCCCGCCGAGCGCGTCCACGAGGTCGGCCGCGGCGACCTGGGCCCGCTTGTCGTTGCCGACCATCGCGGGCCGCACCAGGCCGCCGCGGTCGTCGAGCGGCACGACGCCGTGCGCCTGCGCGCAGACGCCGATGGCCTCCACGCCTTCGAGGAGCCCGCCGGTCGCGGCCTCCCCGAGCGAGAGGAGCCACGCCTGCGGGTCGACGTCGGTGGCCTTGGCGTCCACCGGGTGCGGGGCATGCCCCTGCCGCAGTACGGCGCCCGTGTCGGTGTCACAGACGACGATGCGCGTGGCGTCCGAAGAACTGTCGAGTCCGGCGACTATCCCCATGACACCCGATTCTGCCGCACGCGCGGCCGGAGCGGGTCAGGTGTTGGTGGTGCCCCAGTCGTCGTCCTCGCCGACCTGCCCGTTGGCGTGCGCGCGCCCGCGCAGGGCGGACACCCGGTCGGCGACGGACGGCGGCAGGCGGTCGCCCACCTTGTCGCCGACCACGTGCGCCGCCTTCCCGGCGTACTGCCGGCCGGTCTGCGCGGCGGACTCGGCGGCGTTGCGCACCGCCGGGTTCTGCGCGAAGTCCTTGGCGGCCTTCTTCATCCGTTCGTACCGTTCCCGCCCCGCGCGCGTGCCGATCACGTAACCGAGCGCGAGTCCCACCGCGAACGTCAGCTTGTACCGCACACTGCGATCCTTCCCTGGAAGGTCCTGGGGATGCCCTCGGGATACCGATTGGCGGAGCACCCCCCTGCTTGCGCTAATGTATGTCTCGCAGCGAGCGCCCGCCGCCCGGGAGAACCGGGGCAGGACCGTTCGGTGCACCGCAGCAATCCCCTGTAGCTCAATTGGCAGAGCAGCCGGCTGTTAACCGGCAGGTTACTGGTTCGAGTCCAGTCGGGGGAGCGCGATCCCCTGTAGCTCAATTGGCAGAGCATTCGGCTGTTAACCGGAGGGTTACTGGTTCGAGTCCAGTCGGGGGAGCAGATCGAAAGAGGACCCTGAGGGGTCCTCTTTCGCTTTCCCGGGAACCATCCGCTCCGCTCCGCTGTCTTCCCCGGTGAGCAGACCCGCTCCTGCCGATCACCCGAAGCAGGAGATCGTATGAGCGGCTATGCTGCGGCAGGACGGCGCGCACACTTGTACGCGCGTCGGTCGGGGGCGGTAGCTCAGCCGGTTAGAGCAGCGGACTCATAATCCGTCGGCCGTGGGTTCGAGTCCCACCCGCCCCACAGAAGAAAAACGTTCTTACCTGCGGAAGCCCTCCGGGAGGAGGGTTTCCGCGCGCAGCGGCCACCTCTCGGCGGCGCGGCGGAACAGGCGTCCGCACCGTGCCCTGCGAGGGCGGCGGAGCACGAGGTGTAAAGCCGCATCGATGTTCCCACGGGAACCCCGCGGCTCCTGGATGTGACACGCCGCACATCGCGCGGAACGTCTGCGCTCTCTTCTCCACCCTGCTCGGTCTGTTCGACCGAGGCCGGCGACCCCATCGAGACCCTGGCGCCCGAAACCGCAGTGGCGATGCGCAGGTCGAGGCCGTGCGCCCCCGGTCACCTCAAGCGTGTCGGTACCGACGCAGGACGCCCGAGGGTGGCGGCTGCGGAGCGTGCCGACCGTATTCTGGGAGACGACGGGAAGGAGCCGCTGTGAGCGTCGAGGCGATCATGCACACCGCGTTCCCCGAGGGATACGCGGTCTTCTTCGGTGTCGACGGGAAGGTGATCATGACCCCCCAGAGCCTTGAGCACTCCAGCACGATCCGCTCACTGCAGATCGACACCCTCGCTCTGGGCCGGCACGCCAAGGTGACCTCCGACGTGTACATCGACTTCCCGGCCGACGAGAACTCCGCCCCCGATCTCGCGATCCTGCGCGAGGACGCGGAGAAGCAGGGCAAGCGCTACAGCTTCGAGGACGTCCTGCTGATCGCGGAGGTGGTATCCGTCTCCTCCGCGCGCAAGGACTACGACGACTGCACCGCCAAGTACGGCCGCTACGGCATCCCCGTCTACCTGGTGGTGGACCCGTACGCCGCGGAGGTCGTCGTCCACAGCCGGCCCACCGGAGCCGGCTACATCGCGGCGCACACGCACCAGTACGGCACCGGAAAGCTCCCCATCGACCTCGCTGACGGGCGCACCTTCACCCTCGACCTGGACGAGCTGCCCCGGCCCGAGCCGGAGACCGGCGGGCGGTGAAGACCGTCGCCCTGTGACGGGCCGTCCCGCGGTGCGCCGACGACGCCATCGCTCGGCCACCACGCGCGCCCCCGCGAGGTGCTCACTCGGGCAGTTCGGGGGCGCGCTTGTGGTGGATCAGGGCGGCGCCCAGGGCGTCGGCGGCGCGGCGGGCTTCGGCGGGGTCGCAGTAGACGGCCGCCCAGCGGGCCGCCGTCACGATCTCGGCCGGCGCCCGGCCGTCGCGGATGTGCAGCCGGAGGTCGTCGTCGCGATCCCGCGCGCTGTCGTACCGCGTGAGGAGCGAGGTGCGCGGGCAGGCCGGGTTCTCCTTCGGGAGGCTCGTCCCGCACTGCGCTGTGTCCTCGTCGATCTCCTTGCGTCCCACGCAGAGCCCGGCCTTCTCCAGCGCGTCGGCGAGGGCGCCGACCGTGGCGTAGGCGGGCTGCTCCGGGATGTCGGGGAGCGGGTAGGGGGGTGGGAGGACGACGGCGTCGAGGGCCTCGGCGATCCGCCGCGAGTAGCGGGCCTCCTGGTTCGGCACGACGCGGACGAACCAGTTGCCCGCCGCCACGATCGTGTTGCCGCCGCCGCGCCACGAGTCGATGGAGTCGCCGACCTCGTCCCGGCTGAAGTCGGTGGTGTTCAGCACCTGGATCTGGTTCTCGACGCGCGTCCCGCCGATCTCGGTGGTGCAGGCCGCGCTGCTGCGACCGGACTGCCGGATCACCGTGCACGGGAGTCCGGCCTCCTCAAGGGCCGCCACGACCTCGTCCGCCGAGGCGTAGACGGGATCCTTCGGTACGTGGGCGGGCATGGGGACCAGCGGATCCGGCCCACCCGGCTTGAACCGGTCGCCGCAGCCGGTGACGGCGAGCAGCAGCAGCGCCGGGACGAGGGCGCGCAGCGTCTTCTTCATGGTCAGTCGTTTCCGGGAGGGGTCGGAGGGGGGTTGGGGCTGGGCGACGGCGTGCCGGGCTCGGGCTCACCCGTTCCCGTCCCCGTGGTCTGGCCCGCACGATAGAGCGTTTCGAGGGAGACGCCATGGCCGGCGGGCGTCTGCGACTCCAGCTGCCGCAGGGCCTCCAGCCGCTCCTCGTCCGTCAGGGCCTCCCAGGCCATCGCGTCGTCCAGGTGCGGCTCGATCGCGTCCCAGTTCTTGCCCCGGGCCTTGATGTCGCCGCCGCGGTGCTCCGACTCGTCCCCGTACTGCTCGTTCTTCTCCCGGACGTCCGGGGTGTCGGCGGCGTACAGGGTGAAGAGCTGCTTGTCGGTCTTGGCGCCGTATTCGTCGTCTCTCAGGGCGGCGAGGTGGTAGGCGCTGAGCCGGACGTCCAGCTCGGGCTGGTGCTCGATCAGGGCCGCGAGCTCCGTGTCGCTGAGGTCGGCCAGATAGCGGCCGTCCTCCAGCTGGAACTTGTCCCGGTACTTCTCCACGACCGTCCTGGCCGTGTCCGTCTTCATGTGCGTGATGCCCAGCGACTTGTCCGGTTTCGCGGTGAGAGTCAGGCTCCAGTCGAAGAAGCGGCCGAACTCCGTCAGCGGGCCGCGCAGGCTGGGGTTGTGGTTCTGGTACCACTGCTGCTCCTGCCAGAGGATGGCCAGCAGCAGTTTGCGGCTGATGCCGGTCTCGGCGGAGGCGAGGTTGACGGCGGTGAGGACGTTCGGCGGGACGTTGATGGGGTGGAGTCCGTCCAGGCCGCCGGAGAGGCGCAGGGCGATGCCGAGCGGGCTGTTCGGCAGGAGCGCCGCCTGGGCGAGCTTCGCGTCGCCGAGGGACGTCATGCCCTCGACGGTCCGCAGGGAGCGGGCGGCGGCGGTGTCGGCCCGGCTCGCGCGGGTCAGCGCGTCGGTGATGATGCCCTGGGCGTGGGACCGCTCGGTCTCCTTGTCGGCGGCCGCGTCCCCCGCGCTCGCCTTCGAGACGTTGACCCGGCCGCTGTCGTCGACCTGGAAGCCCTGGCGGTGCGCGTAGTCCAGGGCGCTCGACAGGTCGCGCTGCGCGGCGGCGATGTCGTCGGCGAGGTCGTCGTACGTCCGGGCCAGGGCGCGCAGGCCGACCGCCGCGGCCTCGTAGTCGCCGGCGTGCTTGACGAACTTCTCGCGGGCGGCTCGCCCCGCGTCGCCCACCCAGCACTGGCGGAGCGTGGCGGCGACCTCGTCGCGGGCGTACGAGGCCAGGGCGTCGCACTGCTTGGCGGCGGCGACGGCGTCGTCCGCCGCGTCGCGCCACTGCTGGGGCCTGGCGGTGGTGAGTTCGGGTACGGAGACCATCAGGCGTCCTCCAGCCAGTCGGCCGCGGCCCGGAGCCGGGCGGCGACGGATCCGTCCTCGCTGATCTGGGTGTCCATGCCCTTGGTCAGGGCGTCGGCGGCGTCGTCGACGAGGTCGCCGAGCGAGCGCAGGCGCCGCTGCCAGGCGGTCACGCAGCTGTTGCTGGCGCCGCCCGCCTCCCACCCGGCGTGGGTCCCGCCGACGGCGGCGGCGTCGTCCAGCTTCGTCTTTCCCCGGGCTTCGCTGTTCGCGGTCCGCAATCCCGACGCCTTCGCGCGGACGGGGTCGTCGCGGAGGCCCACGTCGCCGTGCTGGACGCCGCCCCCGCCGCCGCGTCCGTCGGCCGAGGCGAGGGTCGTGCCCGTCTCGCGCCTGCGCAGCGCGTCGGCCTTGAGCTGGTTCCATTCCTCTTCGAACGTCATGGCTTTCCCCCTTTGCATCCGTGCTGCGGCAACGGATGTCAGACAACCCTACAAGCCCCCTCGGACACCTGTCCGGTGACTAACGGTCAGGTGGTGGGCCCGGGGACGCGAGCAGCCAGCGGGTCAGGCGGACGGGGTCCACGCGGTGGCCCAGGGTGCGGAGTTCGCGGTGGAGGGGGCGGAGGAGTTCGGGGCGGGGGAGGGGGGAGCGGGCGGTCGCGGTGACGGCCAGGGCCAGGCCCGTCCAGGTCTCCGGGGCGTCCGGGTCCTCCGTCAGGAGGCGGGCGTACGCCGGGGCGGCGGTGGGGTCGCCGGCGAGCAGGGCGTGGTCGGCGGCGGGGGCCGTGGGGCGGGGGACGGCCGACGGGGTGAGGAGGTGGCGGATCAGGCGGACGCGGGTGTGGGGCCAGCGGGTGCGCAGGTCGGGGGCGAGGGCGGGCGGCGGAAGGTCCGGGGGAGCGGCGGCCGCGAGGAAGGACTCGGCCAGGGCGCGGACGTCGGCGGGCGCCGGGGCGAGGTGGCGGATCCGCCACTCGGTGCGGTGGTCGTCGGCGGCGAGCGCGGCCCACGCGTCGACCCCGGGCCGGACCCGGCCGTCCGTCTCCCACGCGTCGAGGCGGGCGCTCATGCCGGCCACGAAGCGGTGCCCGTGGGCGGTGAGCGCGGGGTCGGCGGCGAGGGTCCGGACGGCCTCCCGGGTCTGCCGGCGGGCGAGCGCGAACTCGAACTCGGCCGGGGCCCGTTCGGCCGCGGGGGTACGGTCCAGGTGCCGGGACCAGAAGTCGGTGATGCCGAGGAAGGCGTACGCCCCCTGGAGCAGGCCGCTCAGCGGGCGGGGGTCGTCGCGCCAGGGGGCGTGGTGCCGCTCCTCGCCGCCGTCCCGCTCCAGCGTCAGCAGGTGCAGCAGCGCGCCCAGTTTCGTGTGCTGGAACTCGTGGACGAGGGTGACCGCGAAGGTCACCGGGTCCGGCGGCAGCGAGGTCAGCAGCCCGCCGAAGGCGTCGCCGGACGACGCGCTGAGCACCACGCCGGTCGGCGACGGGTCCACCGGCGTCAGGCTCCGTAACCCCACCGCCAGCGCCTCCGCCGCCTCCGGGTCGCACGCCTCCAGCACCCCCACGGCCCGCGCGAAGCCGTCCTGCCAGCGGGCCGCCGTTCCCGGGGCGAGCCGGGCCGGCGGCAGCGGGTCGCCCAGGTCGCGGTAGGGGTCGACGTCGTCGAGGCGGCACTCCACCGGCCGCCCCGCCACGCGCGCGTGCAGCCCGCGCAGCGCCAGCCAGCCCGGCGCGTCGCCCGGGGGCCCGGCGGGCGAGCCGACGGCCTCCCGGTGCGGCTCGACCGTCAGCCGGCCCGCCGCCACCGCCACCTCCGCCGTGCCGAGGGCCGGGCGCCCCGGCAGCACCGCGAGCCCGAGCCCCGGGAACATCACGGCGCCGTCCCGCAGCGGCACGGTCGCCGTCAGCGGCAGCCCGGCGCGCAGCGCGGCGACGGCGCAGAGCGCGTACACCTGTCCGAGGTCGCTCCAGAGCGGGCCGTCGCCCCACGCGGTGTGCCGCAGCCGGCGCAGCCCGTGGCCCAGCCAGCTGCCCACCTGCGGATGGAGCAGCAGCTCCCGGAACTCCTCGGGGGCCTGCTCCTGCGCGGCTGTCAGCGTCTCCCACGCGCTGTCCACGGACGGCAGCGGGCCCAGCGCGCCGGGCGTCCGCGCCGCCGTGTCGAGCAGCGCGCGCAGCAGCAGGAGCCGCCTGCTGTACTCGGTCCGCCGCAGGAAGCGGACGGTGTCCGGGCCGCCCCGGCCCGCGGCCAGGGCGTCGAAGTACGCCGACGGGATGAGATGGTGCGTGGCCCGGGCGGGCTCGTGACCTGCGTCGGTCTGCACGGGTCTCCTCCCGGCGGACCGTCAGTCGAACCGCTTGGGCGGCTCGGACCCTCCGGCGAAGTTCACCCGGGGCCGCTCGACCTGCCGCAGCAGCCGCTCCAGCGACCCCGCGTGCAGCCGCGGCGGCTGCGCCTTGAGGGCGGAGAGCGGGACGTCGCTGAGATCGACCAGTTCCGATCCCAGGTACGCCGGCGCCGCCCGCTCCGCTTCCGTGTGCTCCCGCATCGACATCCCCCTTGCCCTGCTGAACCCCGTCGGCCTTTCATGATGACGCAGCCCGGGGGGTTCCGGAAGGGCGTGATCAGGCGGGTGCGCCCCCTGTCCGGGGCCCCAGCCGGCGCTCCGCCCACTCCGCGAGCAGGCGCTGCTCCCGCGAGCCCGGTTCGAGCAGCGCGAGGGCGTCGACCAGGGCCTGGAGGCCGCCGGGGTGGCGCCGGCAGGTCCGGACGATGCTGATGATGTCCGGCCGGGGCGCCCCGAGGCGGGGGATGGAGCCGGCCAGGTCGGCGGGGAGCATGCCGAGCACGAGCTGGCGCTGGTTCTGGTCGGTCATGCTGGGCCAGTCGGCGAGCAGCGCGATGAGTTCGGCGAGGGCCGCGTCCGGCACCGGCTCCTCCGGGACCGGCCGGGGAGCGGGGACGGCGGCGGGCGCTGCCGGGGCGGCGGAGGCGTCGAAGCGGTGCTCGTCGCCCGCCCAGGTCCGGTGCCACAGCGAGGTCGGCCGCTGGCCGCCGCCGGTGAACTCCCGCAGCACGGTGCCGGCGACCGCCGCCATGTCCGGCGGCCAGGCGCCCCCGTCGCCGGGCGCGTCCAGCGCCGCCAGCACGGCACGGGAGAAGGCGCCCGTCTGCCGCACCGGGTCGTTGGCCGCCCGCTGCCCCCGCCCGGAGGCCAGCAGCACGAACTGCTCCCGGCCGGGGAGCCGGTCGCCGCCCGGCGGGACGTCCCGCGGCAGGGTCCGGCTGAGCATCAGGTCCTCGACGAAGGTCTGGCAGGAGTCGATGAGCCAGATCTGGCGCCGGAAGCCGGGCACCAGGTCGGTGGAGAAGGCGGTGAGCCAGGCGTCCAGGTCGAGGTTGCGCCGGTCGTCGGGGCCGGCGTCGGCGTAGAACAGCCGCCGGTGTCCCTGCGGGTCGGTGACGCCGTGCCCGCCCCAGAACACCCACAGCAGGTCGCCCTCCAGGGCCGGCAGCCGCCCGGTCAGCACCTCCTGCACGGCCTCCCGTCCGGCGGGCGCCTCCGGCACGTCCACCTCGGGGCCGCCCGCGCCCGGCAGCGGCGCGGTGAGCAGGGAGATGTGCGCCGCCGGCACCCCGCGCCCGCGCAGCCAGGCGGTGAACCGGCGGGCGTCGGCGGCGGGCCCCGGCAGGTCCCAGGACGGTCCGGCGGCGTACCGCTCGGCGCCGACGACGACCGCGTACGTCCGCTCCGGCCGGGCCCCGGTCACGGCAGCTCCGCCGCGAGCGTCCGGTACAGCTCCGGATTGCCCCAGTAGGCGCTGTGCGCGAGCGGGAACGGCTGCCGGCCGTCCACGGCGACGTCCTCGACCCGCCCGGGGAAGACGCCGGCGCCGACGTAGCCGAGCAGGTCCCGGGGGTCGTACACGTTGATCCAGCGCGGTACGTGGGCGGGCAGCGGCCGGCCGTGCTCCAGGCTCGGCAGCGCCCCCAGCTCGTACAGGAACGGCGCCTGGGAGCCGACGGTGACGAGCAGTTCGACCTCCGGCAGCTCCCGCTCCACCAGCAGGTCCAGGCAGGCGATCCCGCCGAGACTGTGGGCGAGGAGCACCACCGGCGGCGCGGCGGCCCGGACCGCTTCCGCGACGACGTCCCGGACGGCGGCGCCGCGGGCCAGGTACAGCAGGACGTCCCCGGCGGCGGGGTGGGCGGCGTCGGTGAGGGCGGACCGCCGCTTCACCGCCTGCGCGGACGCCAGGTTGAGCGCCAGCCGCCCGGCGAGCCGCTTGGCCTTCCGGGCCACCGGCCCGCGGTGCGTGCCGGCCTGCGGGAGGACGTCGGCGAGCAGGGCGGTGATCCGGTCGACGGCCGCGTCGCGGGCGGTTCCGTCGAAGGCGGCGGCCGTCCCGGCGCGTTCGGTCCGGCGGCGCACGGCCTCGGCGGCGCAGGCCCGGGCCAGCACGTCCGGGGCGTCGGCGGCGGCGGGGGAGCGGAGGAAGGCCCGGCCGTCCGGCGAGGTGACGACGGCGGCGGTCGCGGCGGTGAACTCCGCGCCGATCCCGGCGGCGTCGAGCAGGTCCCGCAGCGGCGCGTCCGCGCCCAGCGACAGGGCCGCCGCGGACAGCGCCTCGCCCGGCGGCAGCGCGCCCGGCGCCAGCTCCGTCCGGCCGCCGGACTCGGCGGCGAGCAGGCGCAGTTCGAGCAGGGGATCGAGATAGAGCAGCCCCCACAGCTCCACCTCCTCGTCCTCGGCGCCGCCGCCGGCGCCCGGGGCCGTGAGGTCGCGCCCGGTCCCGTACCCCGGCACGGAGAGGCCGCCGGAGCGCAGCGCGGAGCCCGCGCGCCCGCCCCAGTAACAGGGAGTGACGGTGACTTCGGGCCGTGACGCCCGCAGTCCGTCCCGTACCCGCTCCAGGCTCTCGGAGTATCCGGGCTCGCGCACCCCCGTGCCGTGTACGAACAGCACCGTCGTCACTGCTGACCCCCGTCCGCGATGGCATACGCCAAATGGCTTTCACGATAGGGCACTTGCCGCCCGCGCGGCTACACTGCGTAGGGGGACGGCGCACGGCCGCGCACGCCCCGGAAGGGGTATGCCGGTGAGCACGGACTCCGTCGTCGCGCACGTCGTCGCGGCCCTCGCCGTGGTGATCGCGGCCTCGCACGCCGCCGGCGCGCTGGCCCGGAGATGCGGCCAACCCCCCGTGATCGGACAGCTGTTCGCGGGCATCGCGCTCGGGCCCAGCCTGCTCGGGCTGCTGCCCGGCGGGCTCCACGAGCGGCTGTTCCCCGGCGAGATCGAGCCCGTTCTCACCTCGCTGGCCCAAGTCGCCCTGGTCTTCTTCCTGTTCGCCGTCGGTTACGAGCTCGACCTCGGGCTGCTCCGCCACCGGACCGCCGTCACCGCCGTCTCGCTGACCGGCTTCGGCCTCCCCATGCTGCTCGGCGCCGGCATCGTCCTGGCCCTCCCGGACGCCTTCGCCGAGGTCAACGGCGGTCGCCCGGTCGACGCCACCTTCGTCCTCTACATGGCGGTCGCGCTCTCCATCACCGCCGTGCCCGTCCTCGCCAGCATCATCAAGGACCAGGGCATCGCCCGCACCCGGCCCGGCACCCTCGCCATGGCCTCGGCCGGGGTCATCGACGCCCTCAGCTGGCCGGTGCTCGCCGTCGTCCTGGTCGGCGGCGCGCACGGCTCGGCCCGGGAGTGGGCGGTCAGGGCCGCGCTGCTGGCCGGCTACGTCCTCGTCATGCTCGGCGCCGTACGGCCCCTGCTGGCACGGTGGTTCCGGCACGGCGGCGCCGCGGCCCACCGGGTCCCGCTCGCCGTCACCCTCGCCCTCGCCTCCGCCTGGGCGACCCACGCGCTCGGCCTGCACGTCATCTTCGGCGCGCTGCTCGCCGGCCTCGTGATGCCCCGGCTGCCCGACGGCTCCCCGGACGCCCGGATCCTCGGCCCGCTCCAGCAGATCGGCGGGCTGCTGCTCCCGATGTTCTTCGCGCTCTCCGGGACGGCCGTCGTCCTCGGCGGACTGCACGCCTCCGACCTGCTGCTCCTCGCGGTGATATGCGCCGCGGCGGTGGTCGGCAAGGTGGGCGCGGGGGCGCTGGCGGGGCGCGGCACCCGGCAGCCCTGGCGGGACGCGCTGCTGATCGGCGTCCTGCTCAACACCCGGGGCCTGACCGAGCTCATCGTGCTCAACGTCGGCCTCCAGGCCGGGGTGATCGGCCCCCGGCTGTACGCGCTGCTCGTCGTCATGGCGCTGGTCACCACGGCCGCCACCGGACCGCTGATCCGGGTGCTGCGCCGCCCGGACGAGCCGGCGCCCCCGCCGCCGGTCGAGCGGAAGGTGCCGGACGGCCGGCCCGTGCCGGTGGCCGCCGACGCGGAGGCGGCGCCGAGCCCCTGACCGCCACCGGTACGCCGCCGGCCGGGCCCCCGCGGACCCGGCCGGCGCGCCCGTTCCCGTACCGCCGGGAGACCCCCTGGAACCGCCGGGAACCGCCTGGAACCGCCTAGTGATCTGAGTCAGAGATTCGTCGGCAGTAGGCGGCGACTTTGTCGAGGATCTCGTCGGCGGTCTTCGTCCAGACGAACGGTCTGGGGTGC
>NZ_JBHVMF010000023.1:43880-141170 GCF_042797055.1 Streptomyces sp. NPDC057854 | reverse complement strand
GGGGGGCGGGGGGGCGGCACCACACGGGGGGGGGGCGCGGCAACTTACCCCCCCCCCGCGGGCGGTCGCCGCGACCTCCGCGCGCCCCCGCCCGGCGAGTGCGGCGACGAGCCGCCACCCCCACACCGGAGCCGGGTCCGGGCCCAGCACCGGGCACCGGGCCGCCCAACCCACCCGGGGCCGGAGGCCGCGGGGCGGGAGGCCGCGGGGCTGGAGGCCTGGCCGGAGCCCGGCGACCAGGGCCGTATCAGCCGGCGGGTCCTCAGACGCGCGCGCCCCGCGTCGGAGGGGGTCCGAGCGGGGCGGGCGCGTGCGGGGGGGGCCGCGATATCCGGTGGCGGCGGGTGCCGTCGGCGTGGGAGGCTTCCCGCACACCGAAGGGGTGTAGCTCAGATGGCCAGAGCGCCGGTCTCCAAAACCGGATGCCGCAGGTTCGACTCCTGTCACCCCTGCCAGCGGCGCGCCGGCGCCGGATCCTCAGACGGATCCGCGCCAGCCGCCCGTCTGCAGGCCGCCGCGGTCCTCGATGAACGTCTTGAACCGTTCGAGGTCGCCGGCCACCTTGCGCTTGACGAAGCCGAGCTTGTCCCCCGCCTGTTCGGTCAGGCCCTCGGGGGCGAAGTCCATCTGGAGCATGACCTTCGTCCGGGTCGCGTCGAGGCGGTGGAACGTGACGACGCCCGCCTGGCGGGCCTCGCCCTCGACCGTCGTCCACGCGACGCGTTCGTCCGGGATCTGCTCGGTGATGACGGCGTCGAACTCGCGCCGCACCCCGCCGATCTCCGTGACCCAGTGGGTGAGCGTGTCCGTGCGCTGCTCGATCCGCTCCACGCCGTCCATGAAGCGCGGGAACGTCTCGAACTGGGTCCACTGGTCGTACGCGGCGCGCACCGGGACCTCGACCTCGACCGACTCCTCCACCTTGGACATGGCGACACCTTTCTCTCGTGCTGCGGCTGTGCGTGATGTGCGTACGTACGTGATGCGCGTACGTACGTGATGCGCGTACGTACGTGATGCGCGTACGTACGTGATGCGCGTACGTACGTGATGCGCGTGCCGGGCGGGGCCGGCGGCCGGTCAGACGCCGCCCATGCCGCCCGGGAAGGGCCACGACGTGCGGTAGTACTGGCCGACCTCCTCGCGGTACTGCCGGTCCGCGAGGTGCTTGTCGGAGACGAACTCGGGCGAGTCCTTGACCTGTTCCTTCGTCAGGGCGAGGTGGAGGGTCTGCTCCTCCAGGTCGACGCGGGTCACCGCCCGCGCCGGGATCAGGACCTCCTTGCCGAAGATCCAGACGCCCGTGTCGACGACGAGATAGGAGTCGTCGACCTCGTCGGAGTGCTTGTCCACCTTGCCGATGTGCCCGTCGGCGGCTTCGACCCGCCACCCGGTGAGGTCGGTCCCCGCCAGGTGGCCGGACTCGGTGCTGAAGGACCACAGATGGTCGGTCATCGCTGTCACTCACTCCTCTGTCGCTGGTTCACGGGGGGGGCGCGGCGCCGGACGTGCGGGCCGCGTCAGAGCAGGTCACGACGGTCGTCGTCGGTGACCGTCGGCGCCACCGGCGGGACCACCATCCGGCGCCGGCGCAGCACACTCGTGTAGACGGCGGTCCCGAGCAGGCCGACGGCCATCAGGATCAGGCCGACCAGATCGAGGTCGACGGCTTCGATTTCCCAGTCGGCGGCGAACGTGAGGATCGCGCCGACGGCGATCATGATGATGAACAGTCCCAGACCCATGGTTGGTTGCTCCTCCCCTGCGGGTTGGACACTGTCCGCGTACCCGGGACCTACGGGGTCATTCCGCCTCATTCCTCTTTACTGCGGGGCAAGTTGACGGACCGGCGGGTGTCTCCGGACCGGGGGCCGTCGTGTTCGGGCGGGGTGGGGGCGACCGTGGGGCTGCCCGGGGCCGGGGAGCCGGTCGCGGGGCCCGACGGGGCGGGCGGGGCGGTGGACGGGGCCTGGGGCGCGGTCCGCGGGCGCTCGTCCGGTTCCTCCGTGCCGGGCTGCCGCGGCGGCGTCGGGGCGACCGTGGGGCTGTGCCGCGGCGGGCGGGGGCTGTCGGGTCCGGACGTCTCGTGGTGTCGCGTGTCGTCGTCGCTCATGCGGGTCCGCGTGCCCTTCGCCCCGGACGGCAAACCGGGCATCCGGGACGGTCCGGCGGCCCCGGGGCCCGTACCGGCGCATGATGGGAGGGGTCGCCGGGCTCGGCCGGCGACCGGCGGCGAAGGGCGGTGCCGGTGGAAGGCGACACCTTGGGCGAGGTCCTGGCGGACGTCCTGGCCGCGTCCCACCGGCTGGCGCCCCGCGCGATCCCGCTGCTGGTGGCGGACGCCGGACGGCGGCTGGGGCTCTCCGGGGCGCGGGTCTACTTGGCCGACCTCCAGCAGCGGGCCCTGGTGGCGCTGCCGCCGCCCGAGCAGGCCTCCCGGCTCGTGGCGGGCGCCGGGGCCGTGGAGCTGGAGACGCTGCCCGTCGACACGTCGCTCGCGGGACTCGCGTACCGCACCGAGTCGGTGCGGCTGGGCCGGCCGGACGCCGACGGCGGCGAACGCACGGGCTGGATCCCGGTGGTGGACGGCGTCGGCCGGCTGGGGGTCCTGCGGGTCACCGCGCCGGACCTCGACGCGCCGCTCCTGCGCCGGAGCGAGGCCCTGGCCGGTCTGACCGCCCTGGTCCTCGCGACCAAGCAGCCGTTCGGCGACGTCCTGGCCGCGACGACCCGCACCCGGCCGATGAGCCTCCAGGCGGAGCTGCTGTGGGCGTTCATGCCGCCGCGGACCATCGGCACGGCGGCGGTGACGTCCAGCGCCGTCCTGGAACCCGCGTACGACATCGGCGGCGACGCGTACGACCACAGCCTGGCCGGGGACGTGCTGCACCTGACGCTGCTGGACGCCATGGGCCACGACCTCGCGTCGGGCGGGTGCAGCGCCGCGGCGCTGGCGGCCTGCCGGTCCACCCGGCGGGCCGGCGGCGGACTCGGCGACATCGCGGCGGAGATCGACCGCACGCTGGAGCGCTGGATCCCGGAACGACTGCTGACCTGCGTGATCGCCGACCTCGACACCGCCACCGGCCGGCTGGCCTGGATCAACTGCGGGCATCCCGCGCCGCTGCTGATCCGCGACCGGGGCATCGTGACCGGCGCCCTCGACACCGACCCGCACCCGCCGCTCGGCCTGGCCGGCCACGGCGTCGGTCCGCCGCCCGTCCACACGGCCCAGCTGGAACCGGGCGACCGGGTGCTGCTGTACACCGACGGCGTCACCGACGCGCGCTCCGCCGCCGGGGAGCTGTTCGGGGAGCGGCGCCTGGCCGACATCGTGGTCCGCGCCCTGACCGAGGGCCTTCCCGCGCCCGAGGCGCTGCGGCGCCTGATCCAGCACCTCCTCGTGCACCAGGACCAGCGCCTCGGCGACGACGCCACGATCCTCCTCGCCGCCTGGCACCCCGACTCCCGGTGACGTCAGGCCCCGGGCCGCCGGCCGTCGTGCCGCCGCGTCCTCACTCCGGGGTGAGCGGCGGTACGCGTTCGGCCGGGGGCGGGGGGCCGGGCGGGGTGCCGTCGCCGAACGGCCGGCCGCCGAGGGCGTCGCGGTGGTGCGGGATGAGCCAGCCCCGGAGGTCGGGGCCGGCGGGGACGATCCCGGTCGGGTTGATGTCGTGGTGGACGACGTAGTAGTGCGCCTTGATCTGCGCGAAGTCGATCGTGTCCCCGAACCCGGGCGTCTGGAACAGGTCCCGCGCGTACGCCCACAGGGCCGGCATCTCGGTCAGCTTCCGGCGGTTGCACTTGAAGTGGCCGTGGTAGACGGCGTCGAAGCGGACGAGGGTCGGGAACAGCCGGACGTCGGCCTCGGTGAGCGTGTCGCCGACCAGGTACCGCCTGCGCGTCAGGCGCTCCTCCAGCCGGTCGAGCCGGTCCCACAGCCTGCGGTACGCCTCGTCGTAGGCCGCCTGGGTGCGGGCGAAGCCGCACCGGTAGACGCCGTCGTTGACGTCCCGGTACACCGCGCCGGCCACCTCGTCGATCTCGTCGCGCCACCGTTCGGGATACAGCTCCGGGGCGCCGTCGCGCTGATGGGCGGTCCACTCGGAGCCGAGGTCGAGGGTGATCTGCTCGAAGTCGTTGGTGACCACCCGGCCGGTCGGCACGTCGACGATCGCGGGCACGGTGACGCCCTTCGCGTACCCGGGTGAGCGGGCCTCGTACGCCTCCCTCAGCCAGGTGATCCCGAGGACCGGGTCCCGGCCGCCGGGGTCGCGGTGGAAACACCAGCTGCGCTCGTCGTGCAGGGGCCCGGCGACGCCCATCGGCAGGACGTCCTCCAGGCCCATGAGGCGCCGCACGATCGCGCTGCGGTTCGCCCACGGGCAGGCGCGGGCGATGATCAGGCGGTAGCGGCCGGGTTCCACGGGGAAGCCGTCCCGCCCGTCGGCGGTGATCCGGGTCGTGAGGTACGTGCGGTCGCGCTCGTACGCGCCCTCGCCGCTCATCGCTCCGCGCCCTCCTCGCCTCTTCCGGGGCCCTCCGGCGCGGCGGGTGACCAGCGGGCGCTCACCCGTCCGCTGCCGGGGGCCAGCCCTTCCCAGCCGCCGGGCAGCTCGATCACCACCACGCCCGAGGTCGGGAACCCGTCCCGCACCTGCTCCAGCAGGTCCGGAGGGCCGCTCCCGCACAGGCCGGCGGCCAGCTCGTGGATGCCGGGGTTGTGGCCGACGAGGGCGACGGCGCGCAGGCCGCGGCCCCGCTCCCGCTCCCGCAGGACGGACACCAGCTCCGCCGGCGGAGTCTTGTAGAGGCGCGGGTCATGGTCGGCGGGCGGCGGGTCGTCCAGCTCGAACGCGGCGAGCTCCCAGGTCTCGCGGGTCCTGCGGGACGGCGAGCAGAGCACGAGGCCGAGGTCCGTCGCGTACCCGGACTCCGCGAGCCACCGTCCGGTCCGGGGCGCTTCCCGGCGGCCGCGCATGCCGAGCGCGCGGTCGAAGTCGTCGATCCGCGGGTCCTTGCGCACGGCCTTCGCGTGCCGCACCAGCACCAGCCGAACCCCGTCGCCTCCCGGCACCGCCCGCGAGGGCCCGGACTCCTCCGCCATGGCGCGCTCCTTCCACCCGCGTACGACCCGCCTCGCCGGGCCCGCGTACGGCCCGTCTCCGCTCCGGGACCTGCGCCTACCCCGTCCGGCCGCCGGCACGCGCCGCGGGTCCGGGGCCGGGGACCGCGGCTGTTCAGCCCCCGTAATGGACGGTACATTTGCGGTCTCAAGTTCCGCGTTCTGAAACAGGGGAGGGCCGGGCCGCACGGCTCCGCCGGGTGGGCGCAGCCTTCGGTGAGAGGTCCCTCCGGAGAAGGGAATCCGATGAGCCCCACCCTGGCCGACGAGATCCGAGGCCGGCTCGGAGAGCTGAGTCCGGCGGAGCGGAAGGTCGCCCGGGTGCTCCTGGCGGGGTATCCCGCCGCCGTGTTCGAGACCGTCGCGACGATCGCGGAACGGGCCGGGGTGTCGGCGCCCACCGTGCTCCGCTGTGCCGGGCGGCTCGGGTACCGGGGCTTCCCCGACCTCCAGGCGGCCCTCCGCGCGGAGCTCGACGCGCGCAACGCCTCGCCCATCACCCTCTACACGGCGGCCGAGCCCGCGCGGCGGGAGCCGGACGCCGCCCCGCCGGACGCCTCCGCGACCTCGCTCGGCGCGCGGGCCGCCCTGGTGCGGCAGGCGGTCGCGCAGACCTTCGACGAGGTGGCGCCGCACGAGTTCGAGGACGCGGTGGCGCTCCTCGCCGACCCCCGGCGCCGGGTCCACCTGGCGGGCGGGCGCTTCACGCACCTGCTCGCCGAATATCTGGGCCTGCACCTGATGCAGTTCCGGGACCAGGTGGGCCTGGTGCCCCACAAGGACGTGGAGCGCACGTCGTTCCTCACCCAGCTCGCCCGGCGGGACGTCACCGTCCTCTTCGACTACCGGCGTTACGAGGCGGACAAGACCCTCATCGCCGAACTGGCCCGGGAGCGCGGCGGCAAGGTCGTCGTCTTCACCGATCCGTGGCTCTCCCCCGCCGCCGCCCACGCGGACGTCGTGCTCACCACACAGGTCTCCTCCGACTCCCCGTACGACAGCCTGACCCCTGCCATGGCGGTCGTCGAGTCGCTGGTCGCCGCCGTCCTCGACCGGATCGGCGGCGACGGCCACGAGCGGATGAAGGAGGCCGAGCGGGTGGCCCGGCGCACCGGGCTGCTGTGAGGCGGGGCCGCGCGGCGGCCCACGGGGTCAGGGCGCGGGCGCGATGTCGATCCGCAGGCCGAGGAGGGTGCCGGGGCCGCCGGCGCCGTCGGTGTACGCGGCGAAGCCGGGTGCCTTGGTGAAGGTCACCGTGAACCGGGGTCCGGTCTCGTAGGTCGTCGCGGTCGCGCTGCGCTGCGCGCGGGTGGCGGCGAGCGCGCGGGCGGTGGTGCGGAAGGCGTACGGGACGCCGTCCGGGTTCGCGGTGGAGTGGAAGACGTCGCCGTTGGCCGGCACGGGCGTCGTGGCGGTGGGGGTGAGGGGCCGCTTGCCGGGGGCGACGCGCGGGGTCCAGGTGCGGGCGTCGTACCGGTCGCCGTCGGTGAGGTGGCTGTACCGGGCGCGGCGCAGGGTCCAGCCGTGCGCGGAGTTCCGCGCGCGGGCGTCGCGGAGGTCGAGGACGGTGACGCCGTTCGGGCCGAGGACGGTCAGGTGCTCGTGCGGGGTGCCGGGCCGGTCGACGATCAGGGCGGTGTTCTCCTCCAGGCCGTAGACGCGGTCGTGGCCGGTGTCGGCGGCGAGGCGCAGGGCGCGGCCCTCGCGGCCGTAGGCGCCGGTGTGGGTGTCGACGAGTCCGGAGCGGAGGAAGCCGAAGCCGCCGTGCGGGAGGTGGCCGAGGCGGGTCGGGTCGTCGAAGTAGCCGGGGGCGCTGCCGTCCCTGAGTCCTTCGTACGACTCGCCGCCGGTGACCATGTGGGGGCCGGAGGCGATCTGGGCGCCGGCGGAGGACCCGGCGACGACGGCTCCGTCCGCGAGCTTGGCGCGGATGGCGGCGAGGACCCTGGAGTCCTTGCGTCCGTCGCCGCGCAGGAGGGTGGTGACGTAGCGGTACTGGTCGCCGCCGCCGAAGAAGAAGCCGGTCATGGATTCGACCTGGGCGACGACGGCGTCGGAGTCGGCGTCGGCGACGTGGTCGATGTCGAGGGGGATCCACTGGGCGTCGGCGGCGCCGTGCCGCTTGAACACGCCGGCGTAGTAGGCGCCGTTGCAGGCGGAGTTGCTGCACCGGTCGGGGTCGCCCGCGTGCGGGTCCTGGCTCTCGGGGACGGAGGCGGCGGTGATGACGCCGATGCGGGCCTCCGGGCCGCCGGCGCGCTCGATGATCTCGCCGTAGACCCGGGTGTTGTTCTCCTTCAGCGCTCCGCCGACGAGCACGAGGGAGCCCGTACGGGCCCGGTCCGGGCCGGGTCCGGCGTGGGCGGCGGAGGCGGCCGTGGCGCCGGACGCGGCGGTGAGGAGGGCGACGGCGAGGGCGCCGGCAAGGACGGTGCGGCGGGCGGGGTCGGGCGGAACGCGCATGGGTGCCTCCGGTCGGGAGAGGGGCGGTGGGGTTCTTCTGCCTGCCGGGCGGACCGGACCCGTACCGGTCCGCCCGGCTCGGCCGTTGCCGGGCGGGGGGACAGCGCCCCCGCGCTCCGGGGCCGTTCAGCCGCTGCCGGCCTCCCCGAGGGAGGCGATCAGGTCGGCGAGGAGGGCGACGCGCTGGGGGACGCTGGTGACGTCGAGCCACTCCTGGGGGGTGTGGTCGGCGCCTCCGACGGGTCCCAGGCCGTCGAGGACGGGGACTCCCGCGCCGGCGATGAGGTTGGCGTCGCCGACTCCGCCGGTGGCGGCGGCGCCCAGCTCGATGCCGGCCGCGTGCGCGGCCCGGCACGCGTGGTCGAACATGCGCCGGGAGGCGGGGGTGTCCTCCATGGGCGGGCAGAGGTCGAGCTGTTCGACCTCGACGGTGACACCGGGGACGCCGGGATGACCGGCGGCTTCGCGGATGGCGCGGGTGACGCGCTGGATGTCGGCCGTCGTGGCGGCGCGGACCTCGATGCGCAGTTCCGCCTGGGGACAGACGATGTTGGCGCGCGTTCCCGCCCGCACGACGCCGACGTTGACCGTCACGTCGTCCCAGTGCCCGTTGAGGGCCTGGAGGGCGACGGTGAGGTGGGCGGCGGCGAGCGCCGCGTTCGCGCCGCGCTCCGGTTCGATGCCGGCGTGGGCGGCCCGGCCGGTGACGGTGAGGCGGAAGTCGGCGACGCCCTTGCGGGCGATGACGAGGTCGCCGTTCTCCCGGGCGCATTCGAGACCGAGTCCGTAGTGCACGCCGGCGGCCGTCGCCTCGATCAGCGGCCGGCTGGCGGGCGAGCCGATCTCCTCGTCGGGGGTGGCGAGCACGACCAGCTCGTCGTACGCGTCGACGCCGCACTCCCCCAGGATCTCCAGGGCGGTGAGCCCGGCGAGCAGGCCGCCCTTGTCGTCGCTGACGCCGGGACCGTACGCCGTGGAGCCCTCGATCCGGAAGGGGCGGGCGGCGGCGGTGCCGTCCTCGAAGACGGTGTCCATGTGGCCGGCGAGGAGGACCCTGCGGCCGCCCTCCGCCTCGGGAAGTCCGCCGCGCTTCCGGCCGACGAGCGCGTCGCCGGTCCGCTGCCCGTCGGGCCCGGCCGGGAAGCGGACGCGTTCCACGTCGAAGCCGAGCCGTACGAGCCGGCGCTCGATCCAGTCGGCGACCCGGTCGACGCCGTCGGCGCTGTAGGAGCCGGAGTCGAGGGAGACGAGCTCCGCCAGGTCGCGCAGGTAGCCGGCGCGGCGGGCGCGGGCCAGGCCGAGGAGGTCGCCGAGCCGGTCCTGGCGGCGGGTGGGGGTGCTCACAGGACCTTCGACAGGAAGGCGCGGGTGCGCTCCTGCTCCGGCTCGACGAGCACGCGGCGGGGGTCGCCCTCCTCCACGACGACTCCTTCGTCCATGAAGACGGCGGTGTCGCCGACCTCGCGGGCGAAGCCGATCTCGTGGGTGACGACGACCATGGTCATGCCGTCCGCGGCGAGCTGCCGCATCACGTCCAGGACGTCGCCGACGAGTTCGGGGTCGAGGGCGGAGGTGGGCTCGTCGAAGAGCATCAGCTTGGGCTTCATGGCGAGCGCGCGGGCGATGGCGACGCGCTGCTGCTGGCCGCCGGAGAGCTGGGCCGGGTAGTGGCCGGCGCGGTCGCCGAGCCCGACGCGCGCGAGCAGGTCGTGAGCGTGGGCGCGCGCTTCCGTGCGGGGGACGCCGGCGACCTTGACGGGGGCCTCCATCACGTTCTCGACGGCCGTCATGTGGGGGAAGAGGTTGAACCGCTGGAAGACCATGCCGATGTCGCGGCGGCGGTCGGCGACCTCGCGCTCGCGCAGCTCGTGGAGCCTGTCGCCCTGCCGGCGGTAGCCGACGAGTTCGCCGTCGACGGTGAGCAGGCCGCCGTCGACCTTCTCCAGGTGGTTGATGCAGCGCAGGAACGTCGACTTGCCCGATCCGGACGGGCCGAGGAGGCAGCAGACCTGGCCGCGTTCGACGGTGAGGTCGATGCCCTTGAGGACCTCCAGCTTCCCGAAGTGCTTGCGGACGCCTTCGGCGCGCACCATGGGGGTGCTCATCGGCTCTGCTCCTTGCTGTTCTTGCCGAACCGCTCCGCGGTGCCGCCGAGGAGGCGCCGGAACGGCGAGACGTGCCCGGCGCGGGTGGTGCCGCGTCCGTACCGCCGCTCCAGCCACGCCTGCGGCACGCCGAGGAGGGTGACGAGGGCCAGGTACCAGATGCTGGCGACCACCAGCATGGGGATGACCTGGTAGTTCTGGGCGTACACGTCCTGGATGTTGGACATCAGGTCGTGGGCGGAGATGACCGAGACCAGCGCGGTCATCTTGAGCATGTTGATGGTCTCGTTGCCCATCGGCGGGATGATGACCCGCATGGCCTGCGGCAGCACGATCCGGCGCATGGTGAGCGCGGGCCGCATGCCCAGCGAGTGCGCGGCCTCCGTCTGGCCGGGGTCGACGGACTGGATGCCGGCGCGGACGATCTCGGAGGCGTACGCGGCCTCGTTGAGTCCGAGGGCGAGGAGGGCCGCGACCGCGGGCGTCAGCAGGGTGTTGGTCTCGGCCTGGAAGAACGTGACGTCGGTGAAGGGGATGCCGATCTTCACGTACGTGTACAGGGCGGCGGCGTAGCCCCAGAAGATGATCTGGACGAGCAGCGGGGTGCCGCGGAAGACCCAGACGAACGCGTTGGCCAGGCCGTACAGCACGGGGCTGGACGAGAGCCGCATGACGGCGATCAGCGTGCCGAGGCCCAGACCGAGGAGCATGGCGGCGGCGGTGAGCCAGAGGGTCGTCGCGAGACCGTCGAAGATGAGGTCGGCGAAGAGGTAGTCGCCGACGACGTCCCAGCGGAGGTTGTCGTTCTTGGCGAGGGAGCCGATCAGTCCGACGAGGGCCAGCACGGCGGCGATGGCCGCGATCCAGCGCGCGTAGTTGCGGACGGGGACGATCTCGAGTTCCCCGGTCAGGGGCTGCTCGGGGGCGGTGGGGCTCGGGAGGAGCTTGGCGGTGCCGGGCATCTCTAGTCCACCGCCGCGTTCTTGGTGGCTTCCTCGACGGCGATGGAGGCGACGCCGTACTTGCCGTACACGGCGGCGACCGTGCCGTCGTCGATGAGCTCCTGGAGCGCCTTCTGGATCGCGTCGGTCAGCTGCGGGAGGTCCTTGCTGACGGCGATGCCGTTCGGGGAGGCGTTGTAGCCGCCCGGGGCGGCGGGGTCCTCGGCGAGGTCGAACGCCTTGCCGTCGTCGGCGGTCTTGGCGACCCAGCCGGCGGCGGGCTTGGTGAGGACCTGGGCGACGACCTTGCCGGAGCGCAGGGCGAGCTGGGCGTCGGAGTCCTTGGGGAAGGTCTGGATGTCGATCTTCCCCTTGCCGGACTTCTCGCAGGCGGCCTGGTGCTCCTTGAGGAGGTCGAGCTGGTTGGTCGCGGTCTGGACGGCGACCTTCCGCCCGCACAGGTCGTCGAGGGTGGTCACCTTCGCCGGGTTGCCCTCGGCGACCAGGATGCCGGAGCCGGACCGGGAGTAGTCGACGAAGTCGACGACCTGCTGCCGTTCCTTGTTGTCGGTGATGGCGGACATGGCGACGTCGAACTTGCCGGCCTGGATGGCGGGGACGATGCCGTCGAACTTCTGCGGGGTGAAGGCGAACCGCACGCCGAGCTTCGCGCCCAGCGCCTGGCCGAGGTCGTAGTCCAGTCCGGTGAGGGCGGGTTCGCCCTCCTTCACGAACATCTCGAACGGCGGGTACGGGACGTCGGTCGCGACGCGGACCGCACCGGCCTTCCTGATCTTCTCCGGGAGCAGGTCGTGCAGCTTCTGGTCCTTGACGATCTCCGCGCCGGCGATGACGACCTTGCCGGAGGGGGCTGCGGCGTCGTCGCCTCCGCAGGCGGACAGCGACGCGAACAGGGCCGCCGCGACGGCGGCGGCCGTGGTGGGGCGTGCGATACGAGCGTTCATCGCGTGGAACCTCTCGGTGATTTCCTGCCGACGGAATCGGGCCGTCAGACACAGCAGAGAAGTTACATATGCAGGTTCGAACTGGCTAGATGTAAGTCCCATTACGTTCACGTAACACGCCCCTCACCTCCCTCACATGCGCAGTATCGACAGGTTCGCACCACTCAGGAGAGGCACCTTCGCAGGAATCATCGCCGTAACGGCCTTACATCTTCCGCTTCTCCGGACGTACTTGTATGTTCCGCAACCAGCCCCACTCCGGGGCCGCCGTCCACCCCCTGGGAGCGCAGATGCCACCTCGTTCGCTCAGAGTCACCTCGGCCGCCGTCGGCCTCGCCGCCCTCACCACCGCGCTGGTCGCGCATCAGCCCGCGCACGCGGCGGCCGACCGGATACGCCTCGGCAGCGCCTCCGACGTGAGCCGCGGTGCGTGGAACGGCCCGGCGTTCACGATGAACGGCGCCGGCGGCGTGGTCACCGCCTCGATGACCCGCGCGCTCGACGCCATCAGGGGCGGTACCGGAACGCTCGACGTGGTCGTCCTGGCCGGCTCGGCCCCCACGTCGGGCAGCAAGACGCCCGAGTGCGACGCCGTCATGGGGCTGACCGGGGTCAACTCCTGTACGACCTGGACGCTCACGACCGCGAGCGACGGAAACAACAGCCAGGTCAACACCGACATCCGCAACGCCGAGTTCGTCTACTTCGCCGGCGGCGACCAGTGCCGCTACGCCGCCTGGAAGGGCACCGCCCTGGAGGCGTCCGTCGAGTCGGTCGTGGCCAAGGGCGGCGGCTCCGGCGGTGGCAGCGCGGGCCACCACATCAACAGCCCGATCGTCTACGACGCCTGCAACGGCAGCGTCACCAGCGCGGAAGCCCTCGCCAACCCCTACGACCGGTACGTCAGCTTCACCACCGGCATGTTCGCGTGGGCGCACTACGGAGGCGTCGTCAACGACTCCCACTTCGTGGCCCGCGACCGCATGGGCCGCACGATGGCGTTCCTCGCCCGGGCCGTGAAGGACGGGCTCGCGCCCGGCGGCGCCGCCTGGGGCGTCGGGGTGGAGGAGGGCGGCGGCTCGCTGTTCGTGGACCGCGACGGCCTGGCGACCTCGTACGGCAAGGACGCGTACGTCGTCCTCGCCGACCACCAGCCGGAACAGGCGGTCGACCGGAAGCCCCTCACCTACAGCGGCTTCAAGATCTGGCGCCTGGCCCCCGGCTCCACCTTCGACTTCAAGAACCGTCCCACCTGCGGCTACTACCTCCGCAGCGTGACGAACGGCGTCGCCGACGCCCACCTCTACAGCGGTACGCCGGTGACCGACTGCGGCGGCCAAGGCGGCGGGGCCACGCTCGCCGAGAGCGAGCCCAACGACACCCGCGACACCGCCGACGACGCCACCGCCCTGGCCTCTCCCGGCACTCTGACCGGCGCCATGAAGTCGGCCACCGACCGCGACTACTTCAAGGTCTCCCTGAACACCGGACAGACCGTCACGGTGAACTGCGCCGTCCCCTCCGCCTACGACGCCGACCTGTACTGGCTCGACTCCGCGGGCACCACCCTGGAACGCTCCGTCAACGACGGCGCCGGCACCGACGAGTCGCTGTCCTTCACCAGGACCGCCGCCGGCGCCGGCACCTACTACCTCGACATGGAGGCGTACAGCGGCTCCGGGAGCACGCCCTACAGCTGCGCCGTCGCCAGGAGCTGACCCGGCCCCGACCCCGGTCAGAGGGCGGCGACGATCTCCTCCACGCGGTCCTTGGCGTCGCCGAAGAGCATCGCGGTGTTCTCGCGGAAGAAGAGGGGGTTCTGGACGCCCGCGTAGCCGGAGGCCATCGAGCGTTTGAAGACGATCACCCGGTCGGCCTCCCAGACGGTGAGGACCGGCATGCCGGCCAGGGGGCTGGCGGGGTCCTCGGCGCCGGCCGGGTTGACGGTGTCGTTGGCGCCGATGACGAGGACGACGTCGGTGTCGGCGAAGTCCCCGTTGATCTCGTCCATCTCCAGGACGATGTCGTACGGCACCTTCGCCTCGGCCAGCAGCACGTTCATGTGGCCGGGCAGTCGGCCGGCGACCGGGTGGATGCCGAAGCGGACGTCGACGCCCCGCGCGCGGAGCTTCGCGGTGAGCTCGGCGACCGGGTACTGCGCCTGGGCGACGGCCATGCCGTAACCGGGGGTGATGATCACCGACCGGGCGGCGCCGAGGAGTTCGGCGGCGCCCTGGACGGTGATCTCCTGGTGCTCGCCGTGGTCCGCCGCCGAACCGGCCGGCGCCTCGACGCCGAAGCCGCCGGCGATGACCGAGAGGAAGGAGCGGTTCATCGCCCGGCACATGAGGTACGACAGGTAGGCGCCGGAGGAGCCGACGAGGGCGCCGGTGACGATCAGCAGGTCGTTGCCGAGGAGGAAGCCGGAGGCCGCCGCCGCCCAGCCGGAGTAGCTGTTGAGCATGGAGACGACGACGGGCATGTCGCCGCCGCCGATGGAGGCGACCAGGTGCCAGCCGAGCGCCAGCGCGAGGACGGTCGCCGCGGCGAGCGGCCAGAGCGCGGGCGCGGCGGTGAAGCGGACGGCCAGCGCGGCGAGGACGACGAGCGCGCCGAGGTTGAGGACGTTCTTGCCGGGGAGTGTCAGGGGCCGGGAGGCGACGCGGCCGGCGAGCTTGAGGTAGGCGACGACCGAGCCGGTGAAGGTGACCGCGCCGATGAAGACGCCGATGACGACCTCGGCGTGGTGGATGCCGAGGGTGCCGAGCGCGTCGAGGGCGGCGGCCTCGGGGCCGCCGGGGTGGTGCTCGACCTCCAGGTAACCGTTCCAGCCGACGAGGACGGCGGCGAGGCCGACGAAGGAGTGGAGCAGCGCGATCAGTTCGGGCATGCCCGTCATCTCGACGCCCCGGGCGCGCCCGAGGCCGATGAGGGCGCCGGCCAGCATGGCGGCGGCGAGCAGGCCGGCGGCGCCGGCGCCGATGCCCCGGTCGGCGGCGAGGACGACGGTGGCGGCGAGGGCGACGCCCATGCCGAGCATGCCGAAGGCGTTGCCGAGCCGGGCCGACTCGTGCCGGGAGAGTCCGGCGAGGGCGAGGACGAACAGCAGCGCGGCGACGAGGTAGGCCGCCTGGGCGGCGTGGGTGGCGGTCATGTCAGCTCCTGTGGAACATGCGGAGCATGCGGTGGGTCACCGCGAAGCCGCCGAAGACGTTGATGCTCGCCAGCAGGATCGCGGCGGCCGACAGCACGGTGACGGCGGTGCCGCCGTGGCCGATCTGGAGCAGGGCGCCGACGACGATGATCCCGGAGATCGCGTTGGTCACCGACATCAGCGGGGTGTGCAGCGCGTGGTGGACGTGCCCGATGACGTAGTAGCCGATGACGACGGCGAGGACGAAGACGGTGACGTGCGGCAGGAGCGCGGCCGGGGCGAAGCCGACGGCGAGGAGGAGCGCGAGGGCGCCGAGGGCCACGCCGGCGAAGCGGCGGGCCTGTGACGCCGGTTCCCTCGCCGGCGGGACGGGCGGCGGGGGCGGGGCGGGAGGGGCGGCGGGGGCGGCGGAGACCTCGACGGGCGGCGGTGGCCAGCACGCTTCGCCGTCGCGGACGACGGTGACCGAGCGCTGCACGGGGTCGTCGGCGTCGAGGACGAGGACGCCGTCCTTGCCGGGGGTGAGGAGCGTCAGGAAGTTGACGAGGTTGGTGCCGTACAGCTGGGACGCCTGGGCGGGGAGGCGGCCGGCGAGGTCGGTGTAGCCGAGGATGACGACGCCGTTCGGGGTGACGGTGCGCTCCCCCGGTACGGTGCCGGCGACGTTGCCGCCGTTGGCGGCGGCCAGGTCGACGATCACCGAGCCCGGTTTCATGGCCGCGACCGTCTCCGCCGTGATCAGCCGGGGCGCGGGGCGGCCGGGGATCAGGGCGGTGGTGACGACGATGTCGGCCTCGCGGCACTCGGCGGCGTAGAGGGCGGCCTCGCGGGCCTTGTAGGCGTCGCCCATCTCCTTGGCGTAGCCGGTCCTGGAGACCTCCGCCTCCGGGGACTCGATGGCCAGGTACTCGCCGCCGAGCGAGCGGACCTGGTCGGCGACCTCGGGGCGCGGGTCGGTGGCGCGGACGACGGCGCCGAGCGCGCCGGCGGTGCCGATGGCGGCGAGTCCGGCGACGCCGGCGCCCGCGACGAGGACGCGGGCCGGGGGCACCTTGCCGGCAGCGGTGACCTGGCCGGTGAAGAAGCGGCCGAACTCGTGGGCGGCCTCGATCACGGCCCGGTAGCCGGCGATGTTGGCCATGGAGGACAGCACGTCCATGGACTGCGCCCGGCTGATCCGCGGCACCGCGTCGAGGGAGAGGACGGTGAGGGGCCGCCGGGCCAGCTCCTCCGCGACGGCCGGGTCGGAGGCGGGCGCGAACAGGGCGATCACGATGGCCCCGGGCCGCATCCGGTCCAGCCGGTGGGCGCCGGGGGCGTTCACGCCGAGCACCACGTCGGCCGTCTCCGCGTCGCCGGTCCGCGCCCCTGCCTCCTCGTACGCGCCGTCGGGGAAGCCCGCCGCGGTGCCCGCGCCCGGGTCGACCACGACCTCGTACCCGAGCCCGCGGAGCTTGCGCACGGTGGCGGGCGTCGCGGCCACGCGCCGCTCCCCGTCCCGTTCCTCCCTGAGGACTCCGACAATCACCGCACCCCTCCGTTCGCCGCTGACGCCCCCACCTTGGCCTTCCCGCGCCCCTCCGTGAAGAAGGCTCGCGCGGCGCGTTCGCATGGCCGGCCGTCCGATCGCCCGGCGGCCCTGTCCGCAACCCCCCCTGACGGGTGTTCACATATATGAATATCGGGAGTGCGCGGGCTAGGGTGGGCGCGCGGCCGGCGGTGTCCGGCCGGCGTTTCGGACGGACGATCTGACCAGGCGGTGCGCATGACCCTCTTCGACCTGCCCCTCGACCGGCTCCGCGCGTACCGCAGCGCGTCGGTGGAGCCCGAGGACTTCGACGCGTTCTGGGACAAGACGCTCGGCGAGGCGCGGGAGCACGACCTGGGTGCGCGGTTCGCGCGGGTGGCGACGGGGCTCACGACGGTGGAGACGTACGACGTCACCTTCGCCGGGTTCGGCGGGCAGCCGGTGAAGGGCTGGTTCGTCCTGCCCGCCGGGGCCGCCGAACCGGTGCCGCTCGTCGTGGAGTTCCTGGGGTACGGCGGCGGGCGCGGCCTGCCGCACCGTCACCTGCTGTGGGCGTCAGCCGGGTTCGGGCACTTCGTGATGGACACCCGCGGGCAGGGCAGCGGCTGGGCGCCGGGCGACACCGCCGACCCGGTGGGCAGCGCGCCCGCGTTCCCGGGGTTCATGACGCGGGGCGTGGAGGCCCCGGAGACGTACTACTACCGGCGGCTGTTCACGGACGCGGTGCGGGCGGTGGAGGCGGCGCGGTCGCATCCGCTGACGGACGCGGCCCGCACGGCGGTCACCGGGATCAGCCAGGGCGGCGGCATCACGCTGGCCGTCTCCGGTCTGGTGCGGGACCTGGCGGCGGTGGCGCCGGACGTGCCGTTCCTGTGCGACTTCCCGCGCGCGACGACGGTCACCGACCGGATGCCGTACCGCGAGATCGGCAACTACCTGAAGACGCACCGGGGCCGGGGCGAGCAGGTGCGCCGGACCCTCTCGTACTTCGACGGGGTGCACTTCGCGGCCCGGGCGTCCGCGCCGGCGCTGTTCTCGACCGCGCTGGAGGACCTGACCTGTCCGCCGTCGACGGTGTTCGCCGCGTTCAACGCGTACGCGCACGAGGACAAGGCGATCGAGGTGTACGACTTCAACGACCACGAGGGCGGCGAGGCGTTCCAGCAGGCGGCGCAGCTGCGCTGGCTGCCGGAGCGGCTGCGCGCCCGATAGCCCGGTCCTTGGTCTGGACCTGTCAGGTCAGGGGCGTCAAGCTGGGCTCATGGACTTGGAGTTGCGGCACCTGAAGACGGTCCGGGCCATCGCCGAGGCCGGCAGCCTCACCCGCGCGGCCACCGCCCTCGGACTGGCCCAGCCCGCCCTGAGCGCCCAGCTGAAGCGGATCGAACGGGCCCTGGGCGGCGCGCTGTTCACGCGCGGCCGGGACGGGGTGCGGGCCACCGCGCTGGGCGACCTGGTGCTCGACCGGGCCCGGGTGGTGCTGCCCGCCGTCTGCGGACTCCAGGAGGAGGCCGTGCGGTTCGCGCGGGACGGCGCCGCCGGGCACCGGCTCGGCGGGACCCACGGGCCGCTGCTCGGCGGCCTCGTGGACCGGCTCGCGCGGGCCGATCCGGACGCCGAGGTGACCACGTACACCTCCTGGTCGGAGCGGGAGGTGGCGCGCGGGGTCGTCGCCGGGCGGCTCGACTTCGCGCTCGTCGGCGTCTGCGGCGAGAGCTCCCCGCCGGAGGCCGGCCGGCTCGCCTGGACGGAGGTGGCCCGCGACCCGGTGTACGTGATGCTGGCGACCGGCCACCCGCTCGCCGCCCGGCCGCACGTGGGGCTGGCCGAACTCGCCGCCGAGGAGTGGACGGACGTGCCGGGCGACGGCTGCTTCGGCGACTGCTTCGCCGCCGCGTGCGTGCGGGCCGGCTTCACCCCGGCCCGGGTGTACGAGACGGACACCGCGTCCTGCGTCCACCTGGTCCAGGTGGGCCGGGCCGTGGGCCTGTGCCGGGCCACCTTCCCGGCCACGCCCGGCATCGTGACCCGCCCGCTGACCGGCGCCCCGCTCCTGTGGCGCCACCTCCTGGGCTGGCACCCCGAGGGCCGCGCCGCCGCCCGCGCCGCCGCCGTCCTCGCGCACGCGCGCGACGCCCACGCGGAGGCGCTGGCGCGCAGCGCGGGCCGCGCCGCCCCGACGGGCGCGGCCCCCTGAGGGACGGGGGCTTCCGGTGCGTGCCGGACCCCCGCGGGTCCATAACACGGGGGAGAGGGTCGGACGGAGGCTCCCCGCTCCCCCGGGGCCGTTCCTACGGTTCTCCGCAGATCCCCCACCGAGAACCGAGGAGACTCCCCATGCTCCGACGACACGCCCGCGCGGCGTGTACCGCGCTGGCCGCCGCCGGGATGGTGCTGGCCGGCCTCCAGGCCGGGTCCGCCACCGCCGCGCAGCCCTCCCCCGGGACCGCCCCGGCCGCGCAGAGCGCCGCCCGCGCGCTCGGCGCCGCCGACGCGCCGCCCGAGCTGCTCGCCGCGATGGGCCGCGACCTGGGCCTGACCCGGGCGCAGGCCGAGCGCCGACTCGTGAACGAGGCCGAGGCGGGCGCGACCGCGGCCCGGCTCCGTGACCGGCTGGGCGGCACCTTCGCCGGCGCCTGGGTCGAGGGCGCCGAGTCCGGCACCCTGACCGTGGCCACCACCCGCGCCGCCGACGCCGCCGCGATCCGGGAGGCCGGGGCGACGGCCCGGCTGGTCCGGCACGACCTCGCCGCCCTGGAGCGGGCGAAGGAGTCGCTGGACCGGGCGGCGGGCGCGGAGACGCCGGTCCGGTACGTGGACGTGCGGGCGAACACGCTCGTCGTCGAGGAGACCCGGGCCGGGGCCGCGGCGCGGCTCGCGGCCGGCACCGGGGTGGCGCGGGAGCTGGTGCGGGTGGTGCGGTCCGCCGAGGCGCCGCGCCCGCTGTACGACATCCGGGGCGGTGACGCGTACTACATGGGCGGCGGCGGGCGCTGCTCGGTCGGCTTCGCGGTGACCCGGGGCACCACGCAGGGCTTCGCGACGGCGGGCCACTGCGGCCGGGCCGGGCAGGCCACCAGCGGCTACAACCAGGTCGCGCAGGGCACCTTCCAGGCGTCGGTGTTCCCGGGCAGCGACATGGCGTGGGTGGCGGCCAACAGCAGCTGGACGTCGGTCCCGTACGTGAAGGGCGCGGGCGGCGCGAACGTGCAGGTGACGGGTTCCGTGCTGCAGCCGGTGGGTGCTTCCGTCTGCCGGTCCGGGTCCACCACGGGCTGGCACTGCGGGACGATCCAGCAGCACAACACGAGCGTCACCTACCCGGAGGGCACGATCACCGGCGTGACCCGGACGACCGTGTGCGCCGAGCCCGGCGACTCGGGCGGCTCGTACATCTCCGGCAGCCAGGCGCAGGGCGTGACGTCGGGCGGCTCCGGCAACTGCTCCAGCGGCGGCACCACGTACTTCCAGCCGCTGAACCCGATCCTGTCGGCGTACGGGCTGACGCTGAAGACCAGCACCGACCCGGGCCCGGGCCCCGGTCCGGGCGAGCCGGAGCCGGGCGGCACGTGGAAGGCGGGCACGGTCTACGCGGCCGGCGCCACGGTCACCTACGGCGGCTCGACCTACCGCTGCCTCCAGGGCCACCAGGCGCAGGCGGGCTGGGAGCCGCCGAACGTGCCGGCGCTCTGGCAGCGCGTCTGACCACGGGGGAAGCCCGCGGCGCCACCCGCCCCTGCCGGGGGCGGGTGGCGCCGCGGTCTGTGCGCCGGTACGCCGGTCCGGGAGCCTCGTGGCCCGAACACCGTGACGGGGATGCGGTGTTCAGCGGCGGGGGCGGCCTTCCAGGGCCGCCGCGTAGGCGTCGTCGGGGTCGAGGTGGCGGAGTTCCTCGGCGATCAGCTCGGCGGTGGTGCGGACCTTGAGCGCCATGACGCGGCTCGGCTGGCCGGGGATGGCGAGGTGGGCGACCGGGCCCTCGGGGCGGTCGATGCGGATCTCGCCCTGGGGGGTGCCCATCCGGACGGCGGTGACGACGGGGCCCTCGGAGACGATCCGTTCGACCGGGACGCCGAGGCGGACCTCGAACCAGCGGGCCAGGAGTTCGGCGCTGGGGTTGTCCTCCTCGGCCTCCACCGCGGCGGAGACGACGTCCGTCCCGGCCTGGTCGAGGGCGGCGGCCAGCATGGAGCGCCAGGGCGTGAGCCGGGTCCAGGCGAGGTCGGTGTCGCCAGGGGCGTACGCGGCGGCGCGGGCGGCCAGCGCGCCGAGCGGGTCCTCGACGGCGTACGCGTCGGTGATGCGGCGCTGGGCGAGGGCGCCGAGCGGGTCCTTGGCGGGGACGGCGGGCGCGTCCACCGGCCACCACACGACGGCGGGGGCGTCCGGCAGCAGCAGCGGCAGCACCACGGAGTCGGCGCGGGCGCCGAGTTCGCCGTGCAGGCGCAGCATCACCGTCTCGCCGGAGCCGGCGTCGGAGCCGACGCGGACCTCGGCGTCGAGCCGGGTGACCTGGCGCTCGCGCGGGGAGAGCGCCCGGCGGCGGATGACCACGAGGGTGCGCGAGGGGTGTTCCTTCGACGCCTCGTTGGCGGCGCGCACGGCGTCGTAGGCGTTCTCCTCGTCGGTGACGATCACCAGGGTGAGGACGACGCCGACGGCGGGGGTGCCGACGGCCCTGCGGCCCTCCAGGATCGCCTTGTTGACCGCGCTGGAGTTGGTGTCCGTGAGATCGATCTTCATTGCCCGGAGCCCGTCCCTTCCTCTGCGGCGAGCCTAACGCCCCGCACGCGCGCGCGTGCGCCGGTGGGGGCGTGCGGCAGTCAGTGGGCGTCGGGTTCCGCGGTGCCGTCGCCCTCGGGGGCCAGGTCGGCCTCGGTGGCGGCGGCCGTGGCGGCCTGGCCCTGCGCGCGGCGGCCGACGACGGCCGCGGCGGCGAGCGCGGCGCCGAGGAAGGCGGTGGCCACCACCCAGGGCCGGTCGAGGACGTGCCCGGTGACGTGGTCGAGGGAATAGCGGCCGGGGCCGGTGATGCCGATGGCGGCGGCGGTGAAGCCGAGGAAGGCCGGGTACTCGTAGCCGCCGCCCTGGGCGAAGAAGCCGGCCGGGGCGTGCACGGAGACGGCGCCCGCCATGGCGCCGGCGGCCGCCGCGCCGGCGGCGGGGGTGGCGAGCCCGAGGGCGAGCAGCGCGCCGCCGCCGGCCTCGCCGAGGCCCGCGGCGACGGCGGACTGGCGGCCGGGGCGGAAGCCCATGGCCTCCATCGCGTGGGTGGTGCCCTCGATCCCTCCGCCGCCGAACCAGCCGAGGAGCTTCTGGGTGCCGTGCGCGGCGAGCACGGCGCCGGTGCCGACCCGCAGCACGAGCAGCCCGAGGTCGCGTCGGTTGGGGTGGGCCATGACGTTCTCCAGGTGCGGGAGGGGACGCGTACGCCTCCACTGTCGGCGCGCGAGCGGGTCTCCGCCGCCCGGAAGACCGCCCTGATGCTCCGTCCGTGTCACGTTTTGCGGCGTTTGCCGGGCGTTGCTTGACTGGGGTGTCCGGCACGGCCGGCTCAGGAAGGGAGAACGGACCTCATGGCGCGGACCGATGAGAGGACCCATGCGGAGCACGGGAGGGCCGGGGAGCACGAGGTGCCGCCCGGGCCGCTGACGATGCTCGCCGGGGCGGCCTGGCAGGCGCTGCTGCTCGCCGGGGTGGTGGCCCTGGTCCTCGGAGTGCTGGTGCTGGTGTGGCCGGGGGCGTCGCTGGTGGCGGCGGGGGTGCTCTTCGGGCTGTATCTGCTCGTCAGCGGGGTGCTGCAGCTGGTCGCCGCGTTCGGTACGCACGCGACGGCCGCGCTGCGCGTAATGGCGTTCATCAGCGGCGCCCTGTCGATCCTGCTGGGCCTGTTCTGCTTCCGGGGCGCGACGCAGTCGATCCTGCTGCTGGCGCTGTGGATCGGCATCGGCTGGCTGTTCCGGGGCATCACGCAGGCCGTGGCGGCGGCCTCGGACCCGGCGATGCCGGCCCGGGGGTGGCAGGGGTTCCTCGGCGCCGTCAGCGCGGTCGCCGGGGTGGTGCTGATCGTGTCGCCGCTGGAGTCGGTGGCGGTGCTGACGCTGCTGGGCGGGATCTGGCTGATCGCGGTCGGCGCGGCGGAGATCGTGACCGCGCTCCAGGTGCGCTCGCGGGCCCGGCACCTGCCTCCGGGCGCCTGATCCGCCCCGGGAGGTCCCGCTCGTCCGGTCCGCCGTCCGCCCGATCTCCGGGCGGGCGGCGGACCGGCGTGATCCGTGCGCTAGATTTTGCCGGTCCATGACCGTCGATCGCTCGCGATCACCACTCTCCGGAGCCGGCTTCCCATGACCGACATCGTCAACGGCCTCGGCCGTGCCACCGCCTACGGCGCCCTCGGCGTGGTCCTGCTGATCCTCGGCATCGTCCTGGTGGACATCCTGACCCCCGGCAAGCTCGGCCGGCAGATATGGGAGGACCGCAACCGCAACGCGGCCGTCCTGCTCAGCTCCGCGCTGCTCGGCATCGGCGGGATCGTCTTCACGTCGATCTGGACCACCTACGACAACTTCGGCAAGGGCCTGGTGTCGACGGCCGCGTTCGGTCTGCTCGGCCTGGTCATGATGGCCGTCGCCTTCCTGGTGGTGGACCTGGTGACGCCGGGCAAGCTGGGGGCCACGCTGGTGGACCCGGAGCCGCACCCGGCGGTGTGGGTGACCGCCTCCTGCAACATCGCCGTCTCCGCGATCGTGTCCGCCTCGATCGCCTGACCGCGCGCGCCGCTCCGCCCGGCCCGGTGTCCGTCCGCTCAGGACGGGCCCGGGCCGGCGGCCGTTCCGGCGGCGGGTTCCGCCTCCAGGAAGCGGCGCCCGCGCGGCCCCTTGTAGAGCAGGGCCTCCCAGCCGAGCCGGCCCAGGACCTCGGCACAGGCGGTGAGCGCCTCGGTCTCCTGTCCCGCGGCCCCGGAGCCGGGCGGGCCCAGCCACTCGACCACGGCGGTGGCGGGCCGCTCCCCCGCCCGCACCCGGTAGCCGGTCGCGACGCGCGCGCCGGCGGCGTCCACGGCCGACGGGGTGATCCCGCCCGCCTCCAGGGCGAGCGCCACGGCGCGCACCGGACGGCGCCGCTCCCAGAGGGCGGGGACGGCTTCGGCGGCGGCGCCCGGCGGGCCGGTGAGCCGCCGGATCTGCCGGAGTCCTTCGAGCGCGGAGCGGACCTCGCGGGAGCGCTGCTCGGGATCGCCGGCGAGCGGCGGTCCGTCGCCGGTCGCCGCCTCGAACGCCCCCTCGCCGGCCGGGCCGGCGGTCACAGCAGCCGCCGGATCTCGCCGCGCACCCGGTAGAAGCCGCCGGCCGCGGGGTGCAGGGCCTCGACGACGAACCGGGCGCCGGGTTCGCGGATGGCGCGGGGGAACTGCACGTTCCACGACGGCTCGAAGCCGGGGCTGACGACCCGGACCCGGCTCCGGCCGCCCTCCCGGGCGCACTCGACCACGATGGAGCCGGCCGGGGCGTCGGCCACCGACGCGACCGAGGCGACGGCGGACGCGGTGGTGGCGGGGGTGTACGTGGGCAGCGCGGCGGCCAGTTTGACGTCCCGGACGACGGGGACGCTGCCCTGCTGGGCGGCCTCGATCGCCGCCTCGCTCGCGTCGACGCAGACCAGCGAGCCGTCGGTGGTGACCAGGTACAGCCGCTCGTCGCGGTACTGCATGGAGAGCGCCGATCCGGCGCCGGTGCCGAGCTTCCAGAGCCGGGTGCCGTCCTCGGCGAAGCAGTAGACGGAGGAGGACGAGTCGCCGGCGAAGACGAACCGGCCGCCGGGCGAGGTGGCGCAGGAGTACACGACCGCGTCGCAGCCGTAGACGGCCTCGACGCGGCCGTCGCGCTTGGCGAGCCGCTGCACCTTGCGGTGGCCGGTGCCGGCGTACACGGAGGCGTCCTCCTGCCAGCCGAAGAGCACCGCTCCCTCGGTGCCGGTGTGCCACAGCTCGCCGGTGCCGTCGGCGGCGTAGGCGGTGACGCCGGAGGTGTCGCCGTAGTAGACGGCGCGGCCGTCGGCCCGGACCATCCAGGCGTGCTCGCCGCGGCCGGAGCGCGCCCACTGGTGCTCGTCCTCGTGGTCGATGACGGTGAGCCGGCCGGAGCGGTCGGCGACGTCCAGGACGCCCTCGTGGATGTCGAGCCAGAAGATGTCGACGTCGGAGGTGATGTCGTAGGCGGCGAACGGCAGCTTGGAGGAGAGGTCGTAGACCTTGCCGTCGTCGCAGCCGGCGTAGATCCAGAAGTCGTCGGCGACCAGGCACTTCACGCCGTCGGGGAGGCTGAACCGGGCCAGCACCTCGCCGCCGTGCGCCAGCGTGTAGACGTCGCCGGCCTGGTTGCCCACCCAGATCCGGTCCTCGTCGACGTGGATGCCGAAGGCGGCGGAGCCGGTGCGGAAGCGCCACAGGACGGGGGCGACGGCCCGGGCGGTGGAGGGCGCCGAGCTGACCGCGCGGCGGGTGACCGGCCGGGCGGCGCGCTGTCCGGGGACCGCGGGCGCGTAGCCCTTGCGGACCTTCTCGCCGATCTTCTTCGCCGCGGCGGCCCGCGCCTTCTCGGCGGTCGCGAACGCGGAGCGCTGGGTCTGGCCGGCCGCGCCGATCCGGCCGTAACGAACCGACACCTCCAGTCCGTCGACCGTCACTTCGTAGAACTTGTGGGCACCGCCGCCGTCCTGCGACAGCTCCAGATAGGTCGTCGTCATGATCCGAACGTTAGGCGCCGCCACTGACAACGGCCTCCGGTGAAGCCGTGGCCGGGGGACCAAGGTCCCGGCGATTCAGGACCATTGTCCCGGCATTCCGGACATACACCCCTGTGACGATGGAGCACGAAGATCATCCGACGTGCCGTCACCTCCGGTGCGGCCGAAAGGGCCTCATGACCGAGCCATCCCCACGGGCCCTGCCCGTCCGCGTGCGCCGGCACCCGGACGGCATAGCGATGGACGACCTCTTCCGGTCGGACCCCAGCCCCGCACACCCCCACGCCTCCCCCGCCGACACCGGCCGCACCGCGGACGCGCCGGCCCGGCCCCCCGAGGACGCCGCCCGGCCCGCCGCACCGGCGGCCCACCCCCTCGCCGGCGGCGCCCCGTCCCGCCGGCACCCGCCCGCCGACGCCGGACTCACCGAACGCCCCGGCCCCGCCGCCCCCGGCTGGCTCGCCGTCCTCACCGGCACCGCCGCCGTCGGCAGCGCCGCCGCCCTCCTCTGGCGGGCCCGCCCGCTGCGCACCGCCCACCTCCTGCCCTGGGAGTGGGCCGCCCTCGCGGGTCTGGGCGCGCTGGCCGTGGTCTGCTTCGGCGGCCTCACGCGCGGGCGTACCGGCTCCGCGTGGGTGCTCTCCCTGTTCGGCCGCTACCGGGGCAGCGTGCGCCGCACCGGCCTGGTCTGGATCAGTCCCTTCGTGCTGCGGCGCCGGGTCGACGTACGGCTGCGGCACTGGCGCAGCGAGCCCATCGCGGCCGTGGACGCGGAGGGTTCGGCGCTGCGGGTGGTGGTGCTCGTGGTGTGGTCGGTGCGCGACACGGCCCGCGCGCTGTACGCCGTCGACGACCACCTCGGCTATCTGCGGGAGCAGGTGGAGGCCGCCACCGCGCGCGTGCTGTCCCAGCTGCCCGCCGACGCCTTCCAGGCCGGGTCGCCGACGCTGCGGGACGCGGAGGCGGTCGGCGACGCGCTGACCCGGCTGCTGGCGGCCGAGTGCCGGCCGGTCGGCGTCGCCGTCTTCTCGGCCCAGCCCACCCGGATCGCGTACGCGCCCGAGGTCGCCGCCGCGATGCACCGCCGGCAGCTCGCCGTGCTGGACGCCCGGCACCGGGAGTCGGTGCTCACCGGCGTCATCGACGCCGTGGACGAGACGGTGACGCGGCTGACCTCGCGCGGGCTCGTCGAGCTGGACGACTTCGAACGGCAGGCCCTGGTCAAGGACCTGACCGTCGCCTTCTGCACCCGGCGGGGCGAGCTGCCCCGCCCCGACGAGGAGTGACCGTGGAGAAGACCACCGCCAAGACCGGCCTGGAGACGCCCGGCTTCACCGACGAGACGCCCGAGGACTGCGCCTGCCCCGGCTGTGCGGCGGGCGCGCTCGCGGCCCGGCTGGAGGCCGCGCGGGCGGCGCACTCCGTGACGTCCCTGCACGGGGTGCGCCGCGCGGTGGTCGCGGCGGCCGGGCTGGTCGCCCTGACCGCCGCGGGCACCGGCACGGCCGCCGCCGAACCGGCCCCGGCGCACGCCGGCTGGGACGGCTCGCGCTACTGGTTCCGCAACGCCGCCGGCGAGTGGCGCTGGACCAGCCACCAGGCCGTCTACCTCCAGCGCACCGGCGGCGCGGACGCGACCGCCGCGCCCGGGGGCCGGTCCCGGGAGCCGGTCTTCCGGGGACGGCAGGGCTGGGACGCAGTCGACCGCGTGTACTGGTTCCGCTCCGGCGGGCACTGGTACTGGACCTCGCACCGCTGGAAGTACGAGCAGCGCACCGACGGTTCCGGCACGGCCCCGGCGGAGCGCCCGCGGCCCGCGCCGGGCGGCGGGACGACGGCGCGCGGCTGGACGGCGCCGGTGGAGTCGTACGTCTTCACCGGCTTCTACGGGCAGCGCGGTTCCTGGTCGCGGGGCTACCACACGGGCCAGGACTTCGCGGTGCCGACGGGGACGCCGGTGCGGGCGGTGGGGCCGGGCAGGGTGGTCCGCGCGGGGTACGCGGGCGCGTACGGCTACGAGGTGGTGCTCCGTCATCCGGACGGCCGCTACACCCAGTACGCGCACCTGTCCCGGATCGACGTGTCCGCCGGGCAGAGCGTGTCGGGCGGGCAGCGGATCGCGCGGTCGGGGGCGACGGGCCGGGTGACGGGTCCGCACCTGCACTTCGAGGTGCGGACGGGCCCGTCGTTCGGCGCGGACGTCGATCCGCTGCGGTATCTGCGCGGGCACGGCGTCCGGATCTGAACCCCCCGGCGCCGGGGCCGGTCAGCCGGTGACGCGTGCGATCCAGGCGGTGACGTCGGCGACGACCTCGGCGCGGTTGGTCTCGTTGAGGACCTCGTGGCGGGCGCCCTCGTAGCGGTGGTAGACGAGGTCGGTGAGGCCGGCCTCCCGGTAGCGGGACACGAGCAGGTCGGTGTGGGCGAGGCCGCCGTTGAGCGGATCGCGGTCGCCGACGAAGAGGGCGACGGGCAGGTCCGGCGGGATGCCGGAGGGGGCGGCGAGCCGGCCGGCGGCGTCCGCCATGAGGGCGAGTCCCTGGAGGTCGAGGCCGAAGCCGCACAGCGGGTCGGCGAGGTACGCGTCGACCTGCCGCTCGTCGCGGCTGAGCCAGTCGGCCTCGGTGCGGTTGGGGGCGAAGGGCGCGTTGAAGGGGCCGAAGGGCCCGGCCGCGGAGCGGGGGGCCTCGGCGAGGGCGCGCAGGAGGGCGTCGACGGCGGTGGTGCCGGAGAGGGCCACCCCGTCGGCCAGTTCCGCGTGGTCGAGGAGGTACTGCTGGGCGGCGAACGAGCCCATGCTGTGCCCGAACAGCACGACGGGGGCGCCCGGATGGCGCTCGCGGACGATGCGGGTGAGGGCGGCGAGGTCGGCGACGAGCAGGTTCCAGCCGTCGGCGCCGAGGTGGCCGGGCCCGGCGTGCATCGACCGCCCGTGGCCGCGGTGGTCGGCGGCGTACACGGCGTGCCCCCGGGCGGCCAGGTGCTCCGCGAACGGGGCGTAGCGCAGGCCGTGTTCGCCCATGCCGTGCGCGATCTGCACGACCCCGCGCACGGGCCCCTCGGGGAGCCACGTGTGGACGTGGACGCGGACGCCGTCCCGGGAGGTGAAGGTGACCATGGCGCGCTCCGGCTCCTCAGTCCGCTGGGGGGAAGGTCACGCCACCGTACGCGCCGTCCGGCGTCGCCGGACAAGGCCCGGGCGGCGTGACCCCCGTCTCAACCGCCCGTCGGAGCGGCGCTCTTCGGTTCCTCCTCGCCGGTGACGCGGCCCTTTGCGGGGCGCGCGGCACGGTGCCCGGCGGGCCGGGCACCGGCGTGGGTGACCGTCGCGGAGGTGAGGGCGTCTCCGCGCCGGAGCCCTTCGTCGGCCAGGGGCGGTCGAGACGGGGGCGTGGACGGCACCGCCCCGCGGATCCGGATCAGGCGAGGCGCTTTAGGAGTTCGGCGGCGAGCGGGGCCGAGGAGGCCGGGTTCTGGCCGGTGACCAGGTTGCGGTCGACGACGACGTGCGGGGCCCACGGTTCACCGGCCTGGACGTCGACGCCGGCCTCGCGGAGCCGGGTCTCCAGGAGCCACGCGGCGCGGTCGGCGAAGCCGGCCTGGGTCTCCTCGGCGTCGGTGAAGGCGGCGACGCGGTAGCCGGCGAAGGCGTTGGCGCCGTCCTCGCGCGCGGCGGCGAGCAGGGCGGCCGGGCCGTGGCAGACCACGCCGAGCGGCTTGCCGGAGTCGAGCGCGTCGATCAGCAGGCGCCCGGAGACGGCGTCGACGGCCAGGTCCTCCATCGGGCCGTGGCCGCCGGGGTAGAAGACGGCGTCGTAGTCGGCGAGGTCGGCGTCCTCCAGGCGGATCGGCGTGCGCAGCCCGGTGAAGGCGTCGAGGGCGGCGGCGACACGGGCGGCGCCTTCGGGGCCGCCGTTGGCCTCGGGGGCGAGGCTGCCCCGGTCGACGGTGGGAACGACACCGCCGGGGGTGGCGACCACGACCTCGTGGCCCGCGGCGGTGAACGCCTCGTGGGGCACGGCGGCCTCCTCCGCCCAGAAGCCGGTGGGGTGTTCGGTGCCGTCGGCGAGGGTCCAGTGGTCGGCGCCGGTCAGCACGAAAAGGATCTTCGACATGGTCTGCGGGGCCTCTCGGTCGCGATGGGTGCGGGTCGCCGCTCCGCGTCCGCGGGGACGCCGGGCGGCGATGGCTCGACCGTAGGCGCCCGGACCCATGGGAATCCAATAGGCTCGGGCATGTGGACGATAGGAATGCCGATGGGACGCCGGGGGCAGCGGCGGGCCCCGGAGCAGCGGCCGGGCCGCCGGATCTGAACCTGCTGCGGACGTTCCTCGCCGTGTACCGCGCCGGCGCCTTCACGGCGGGCGCCCGCGTCCTGGGCCTGTCGCAGCCGACGGTGACCGCGCAGATCCGGGCGCTGGAGCGCCGGCTGGGGCGGGAGCTGTTCGAACGGCTGCCGCGCGGGGTGGCGCCAACGCCGTTCGCCGACGACCTGGCGGCGCGGGTCTCGGGGCCGCTGGACGCGCTGGGCGCCGTCGCCGTCGCGGCGGCCGGCGCACCCGGCGAGGAAGGGCCCGCGGACCCGGTGCACCTGGCGGGCCCGGCCGAGTACCTGTCGCACACCGTGCTGCCGACCCTGGCGCCGCTGGTGGAGCGGGGCGTCCGGCTGCGGATCGCGTTCGGCCTCACCGACGGTCTGCTCGACGAGCTGCGGGCGGGACGGCACGACCTGGTGGTGTCGACGGTCCGGCCCCGCGGCCGGAGCCTCGCCTGGATGCCGCTCGCCGACGAGGAGTTCGTGCTGGTCGGCGCCCCGGTGTGGGCGGAGCGGATCGGCGGGCGCGTCGCCGTGGAAGGCCCGGCGGTGCTGCGCGGCGTGCCGCTCGTCGCGTACGCCGAGGACCTGCCGATCCTGCGCCGGTACTGGCGGCACGTCTTCGGACGGCGTCTGACGGACGGTCCGGCGGTGACCGTGCCGGACCTGCGGGCGGTGCGGGCGGCGGTGGCGGGCGGCGCCGGGGTGAGCGTGCTGCCCCGCTACCTGTGCGCGGCGGAGCTGGCCTCGGGCGCGCTCGTCCCCCTGCACCTGCCGGAGGACCCGCCGATCAACACGGGGTTCCTGGTGCAGCGCCCGGGCCCGCCCGCCCCTCCCCACGTGGCGCTGGTCCGGGACCATCTGGTGCGGTCGGCTCGGGAGGCGGGGTAGGTGGGGCGGTCCCCCGGCGGGCGTCAGTAGGTGACGGTGACGCGGCGGGCGGGGCCGTCGACGCGGATCGTGCCGCCGTACGGGATCACCACCTGCGGGTCGGTGTGGCCGAGGTCCACGTCGAGGACGGCCAGGGTGTCGGGGGCGTACGCGTCGAGCGCGCGGAGCACGGCGGCGCGCTGGGCCTCCCGGTAGGCGGCGCGGGCGGGCGGGTCGAGCGGGCGGTCGAAGGACCAGGCGCGGGCGCGGCCCATGAGGAGCGCGGAGAAGCGGGCGAGGAGGCCCCGCTCCCCCATCGCGCGGAGGATCCGGAACACCTCGTCGGCGGACGGCAGCAGCTCCGAGGTCTCCAGGAACAGCACCCCGCCCTCGTACGCCTCCGGCTCCGCGATCTCCCGTCCGGCCATGAGGAGCTGGGCCACGACCTCCAGGCAGCCGCCCCAGGAGCGGCCCTCGGCGACCCGCTCGGCCCGGTGCCAGTGCCAGGGTCCCGCGGGCTCCATCACCGGCGCGGAGTCGAAGGTGCGGGGGTCCTCCCAGGGGCGTTCGACGTCGTTGGTGTCGGTCGGGGCCGGCAGTTCGTACGGGCCGGAGCCGAACAGCGCGGCCCGCACGGACGCGTCGGTGACGGGGTGGACGGCGCCGGGGCGGCCGAACTGGGTCATCACGGAGGCGCCGTGGTAGCCGACGACTCCGAGGTTCCACAGCCGCATGAGCAGGTTGGTGTTGTCGCTGAAGCCGAAGAACGGCTTGGGGTGCGCGCGGATCAGCGCGTCGTCGAGGTGCGGGAGGAGGGTGATCTGGTCGTCGCCGCCGATGCTGGCGACGATCGCCTTCACGGAGGGGTCGGCGAAGGCCGCGTGCAGATCGGCGGCGCGGTCCCGCGCGGACGCGCCGAGCTTCCGGGTGGTCGGGTACTCGACGGGCACGAGGCCGTACTGCTCCGACAGGCGCCGCAGGCCCCACTCGAAGGGCAGCGGCAGCACGTCGGGGAGTCCGGCGGCGGGCGACAGCACGGCGACCCGGTCTCCGGGGCGCGGCTTGGGCGGGATGACGATGTCCGGCATCCCCGCACCCTAGCCGGGGGTCCGCCGCCGTCACCTGCGGTTTTCGGTCCGGTGGACCGGCGTTCAGCGGGTGTGGGCGAGGGGGTCGGCGAGGACGTCACGCAGGACGAGGGCGGCGGCGCCGCGGGCGGCGTCGGCGGCCGGGGAGGCGGCGCGCAGCCGGGGGGCGCCGGCCGGCCAGAGGCCGGAGACGACCCGTTCGGCGAGTTCGGCGGTGACGGCCGGGGCCAGCCAGGGCATCAGCCGGGGGTAGACGCCGCCGAGGACGACGGCCTCGGGGTCGAGGAGGTTGACCGCTCCGGAGAGGGCGCGGCCGAGCATCCGGCCGGCCTCGGCGAGGGCCGCGAGGGCCCGCGGGTCGGCGCGCCCGGCGCGGGCGGCGAGGTCGTCGACGTCGGCGGCGTCCGCCGCGCGCAGCAGCGCGGCCTGTCCGGCGTACTGCTCCAGGCAGCCCCGGGAGCCGCAGCGGCAGCGGGGGCCGCCGGCGTCGACGACGAGGTGGCCGATCTCGCCGGCGAAGCCGTGGGCGCCGCGCAGGAGTTCGCCGTGGACGACGACGGCGCCGCCGACGCCGGTCTCGCCGGTGAGGTGGAGGAAGGTGCGGGGCGTGCCGTCGCCGCCGAAGCGGAGTTCGGCGAGGGCCGCCATGTTGGCCTCGTTGTCGGAGGCGACGGGGAGTCCGGCGGCGGCGGGGCGGGCGGCGGCGAGGGCGTCGCCGAAGAGGCGTTCGGCGGGGGTGTCGTGCCAGCCGAGGTTGGGGGCCTGGCGGACGGTGCCGCCGGAGACCAGGCCGGGCAGGGCGAGCGCGGCGCCCGCCGGGCTCAGGCCCAGCGCCTCGGCCTCGGCGAGCGCGTCGGCGGTGACGCCCGCGGCGCGGGCGAGGACCTCGGGGGCGGCGGCGCGGTTGTCGACGCGCACCGTGCGGCGGATCCGGTCGGTGCCGGTGAGGTCCACCAGGCAGACGGAGACGTAGGCGACGTTGATCTCGACGCCGAGGCCGGCGGGGCCGGTGCCGGCCGGTTTGAGGACGGTGCCGGGGCGGCCCGCCTGGCCGCTGAAGGTCTTGCCGGACTCGACCAGGAACCCGAGGTCGAGCAGCTGCTCCACGAGCGAGGAGACCGCGGGCCGGGTGAGGCCGACGCGGGCGGCGACGGCCGCCCGGGTGGTCTCGCCGGCGTCGTGGACGGTCCTGAGGACGAGGCTCAGGTTGTGCCGGCGCACGCCCGACTTGTCGGCCTTGGGTTCCGTGGGCTGGTTCATGGTGAGCGTGAGCCTAGTCGCCCCTTTCGCTCGGGCGGAAACGCCCCTTCGGCGGCCCCGCGCGCGGGAGCAGGGCCCGGGAGGCGGACCCGGGAGGCGGGCGGATCGGCGCCGCGGACCGGGGCAGTAGGCTCGGCGGGGCCGGGACCGGAGCAGAGGAGCGACAGAGTGTTCGTGAAGGTGTGCGGGCTCGCCACGACCGCCGACATCGACGTGGCCGCCGAGGCGGGCGCCGACTCGGTGGGCCTGGTGATCAGCGGGACCAGCGTCCGCGGGCTCGACCGGGACCGGGTGCCGGCGCTCGTCGCGCACGTGCCGGACGGCGTGGTCTCGGTCCTCGTCGTCAACGACACCCCGGCCGCCGAGGCCGCCCGGATCGCCGCCGACCTCGGCTTCGACGCGCTCCAGCTGCACGGCCGGGCCTACGGGCGCGCCGAGTTCGAGGCGGCCGCCGCGGTCTTCCCGCACCTGTGGCGGGCGACCGCCCTCGCCGACGGGCCCGACACCCGCGTCGGCGCCCTGGGCGAGGAGATCCTGCTGCTCGACTCGCCGAAGGCGGGCTCCGGTGCGCGCTGGGACCTGTCCCTCCTGGACGCGGCCCGCCCGGAGGGCCGCTGGCTGCTCGCCGGCGGCCTCGCCCCCGGGAACGTCGCCGAGGCCGTCGCCGCCGCCCGCCCGTGGGGCGTCGACGTGTCCAGCGGCGTCGAGTCGGCGCCCGGCGTGAAGGACCACGCCCTGGTCCGCGCCTTCGTCGCGGCGGCGAAGTCGGCGTCGCCCGCCCGGCCGTAGGACGTCTCCGCACGTCACCGGGCGGGGAGCAGGGCGCGCCGGCGGCCGTCGCGCGCCGCGCCCGCGCCTATCGCCGCAGCTCGGTTCAGCTCAGCAGCGTGGGCCCCGCCGCCCCCAGCACCTGCTCGATCCGTCCCCACGTCTCGTCGTCGCGGGTGACGGCCGGCAGGGTCTCTCCCGCGCCCGTGCCCCAGGCCGTCGCGATCGTGACCGGGTCCTCGCCGGTGGCGGCGCCGGCGGCGAGCGCGGCGGCGCCGAGGGCGACGAGTTCGGTGGCGGCGGGGAGGACGAGGGGGCGGCCGGAGAGGCGGCGGACGGTGTCCGTCCAGGTCCGCCCGCGGGCGCCGCCGCCGATGAGGCGGAGCGGGCGGTCGCGGACGGCCGGGTCGGCGGGGTCGAGGCCGCAGGCGGCGAGGAGGCCGTCGAGGGCCCGCAGCAGGGTGAAGGCGGCGCCCTCGTACGCGGCGCCGAGGACCGCGCGCGGGTCGGTGGTGTGGCGCAGGCCGGTGACGAGGCCGGAGGCGGCCGGCAGGTCGGGGGTGCGTTCGCCGTCCAGGTACGGGAGGACGACGGTCCCGCCGCCGGGGAGGGCGTCCTCGCGGTCGAGGCCGAGGAGGCCGGCGAACCGGTCGACGGCGAGCGTGCAGTTGAGGGTGCAGCCCAGGGGCAGCCGGGTGCCGTCGGTGGCGGCGAAGCCGGCGAGGGCCGGGTCGGCGGGGCGGGCGCGGGTGGCGGCGTAGACGGTGCCGGAGGTGCCGAGGCTGACGACGGGGTGGTCGAGGAGGCCGGCGGCGCCGAGGCCGAGGCCGACGGCGGCGGCCATGTTGTCGCCGGTGCCGGCGGCGACCGTGACCGTGCGGGGCAGGCCGAGCGCGTCGGCGGCGGCCGCGGTGAGGGTGCCGGCGCGGGTGGCGCCGGTCGGGGCGAGCGCGGGCAGCCGCGCCGGGTCGAGGCCGAGGAGGTCCAGGATCCCGGGGTCGTAGGTGCCGTCGGCGGGGGCGTACCAGCAGGTGCCGGAGGCGTCGCCGGGGTCGGTGACGGCCTCGCCGGAGAGGCGTTCGGTGAGGAGGTCGTGCGGGAGGCGGACGGCGGCGGTGGCCTCGGCGTGGTGGGGTTCGTGCTCGCGGAGCCACTGCCACTTGGCGGCGGTCATGGAGGCGACGGGCACCGATCCGGTGCGGTCGAGCCAAGCCCGCGGGCCGCCGAGGCGGTCGGTGAGGGCGGCGGCCTGGGGCGCGGAGCGGGTGTCGTTCCAGAGGAGGGCGGGGCGCAGCGGCCGGTGGTCGGCGCCGAGGGCGACGAGGCCGTGCTGCTGGCCGGCGACGGCGACGGCGGTGACCGCGCCGGGGGCGGTCCCGGCTTCGCGGACGGCGGCGCGGACGGCGGTGACGAGTGCGGTCCACCACTCCTCGGGGTCGCTCTCGCGGGCGCCGCCGGTGCCGGTGACGGTGTGCGGGGCGCGGCCGAGGCCCAGCACCTCCCCGGTGGCGGTGTCGACGGCGACGGCCTTGGCGGACTGGGTGGAGCTGTCCACGCCGATCACGACGGAGCGGTTGACGGGCACGTCCTCGCCTCTTCTCTCGGGTCTGCTGCTCGTGGGGTCTGGCGTCCGGGGGCGCCCTGGCGTATTAGTTATCGCAGAAAACAAATCCGGCCGCCAGCGTCGCGCCCGCATCCGCCGGCCCCGTGAAGGAGAAGGACCCCACCATGACCGAGCGTTTCTCCCCCACCCCCGAGGACCGTTTCACCTTCGGCCTGTGGACCGTCGGCTGGCAGGGCCGCGACCCCTTCGGCGAGGCGACCCGGCCCGCGCTCGACCCGGTCGAGTCGGTCGAGCGGCTGGCGGAGCTGGGGGCGTACGGCGTCACCTTCCACGACGACGACCTCATCCCCTTCGGTGCGCCGCAGGCGGAGCGCGACGCCGTCGTGAAGCGGTTCCGGGACGCGCTCGACCGCACCGGCCTCCAGGTCCCCATGGCCACCACCAACCTCTTCACCCACCCGGTCTTCAAGGACGGCGGCTTCACCGCCAACGACCGGGACGTCCGCCGCTTCGCCCTGCGCAAGACGATCCGCAACATCGACCTCGCCGCCGAGCTCGGCGCGCGGGTGTACGTCGCCTGGGGCGGGCGCGAGGGCGCCGAGTCGGGCGCGGCGAAGGACGTGCGGGTGGCCCTGGACCGGATGAAGGAGGCGTTCGACCTGCTCGGCCAGTACGTAACCGAGCAGGGCTACGACCTCCGGTTCGCGATCGAGCCGAAGCCGAACGAGCCGCGCGGCGACATCCTGCTGCCCACCATCGGCCACGCCCTCGCCTTCATCGAGCGGCTGGAGCGCCCGGAGCTGGTGGGCGTCAACCCGGAGACCGGTCACGAGCAGATGGCCGGGCTGAACTTCCCGCACGGCATCGCGCAGGCGCTGTGGGCGGGCAAGCTGTTCCACATCGACCTCAACGGCCAGTCCGGCATCAAGTACGACCAGGACTTCCGGTTCGGCGCCGGGGACCTGCGGCAGGCGTTCTGGCTGGTCGACCTGCTGGAGTCGGCGGGTTACGAGGGCCCGCGCCACTTCGACTTCAAGCCGGTGCGCACGGACGGCTTCGACGGCGTCTGGGAGTCGGCGAAGAACTGCATGCGGAACTACCTGATCCTCAAGGAGCGGGCGGCGGCGTTCCGCGCCGACCCGGAGGTCGTCGCCGCCCTCGCCGCGTCCCGGCTGCCGGAGCTGGCCGTGCCCACCGCCGCCGACGGCCTGGCCGGGCTGCTGGCCGACCCGACCGCGTACGAGACCTTCGACGCGGACGCCGTCGCCGCGCGCTCGATGGCCTTCGAGCGGCTGGACCAGCTGGCCCTGGAGCACCTGCTCGGCGTGCGGCGCTGAGCGGCGCACCCCGGACGCGCGGAGGCCCCGGGGCCGGGAGGTCGTCCCGGGCCCGGGGCCCGCGGGGGTGCGGCGGGGTGGGCGGTCAGGCGGAGGCGCGGACCACCAGTTCCGTGGGGAGGATGACGGTGGCCGGGTCCTCGCCCGCGATCCGGGCGAGGAGGGTGCGGACCATCTCGGCGCTGATCCGGTCCCAGGGCTGGCGGATGGTGGTGAGCGGCGGCTGGGAGGCGTGCGCGGCCGGGGAGTCGTCGAAGCCGCCGACGGCGATGTCCTCGGGGACCCGCTTGCCGGCGCGGGCGAGGGTGTCGAGGACGCCCTGGGCCATGAGGTCGGAGGCGACGAAGACGGCGTCGGTGTCGGGGGCCCGCTCCAGCAGGACGCGGGCGGCCTCGGCGCCGCTGGCGCGGCTGTAGTCGCCGGTGACGATCCGGTCCTCGTCGACGGGGAGGCCGCAGGCGGCGAGGGTCTCGCGGTAGCCGGCGAGCCGTTCGACGCCGCCGGGGGTGTCGAGCGGGCCGGTGACGGTGGCGATGCGGCGCCGTCCGGTGGCGTACAGGTGGCGGACCATCTCGCGGGCGCCGTCGCGGTCGTCGGCGGCGACGTACCCGATGCGGGTGGTCTGGCCGAGCGGTTTGCCGCAGGCGACGACGGGCACGCCGGCCTCGTGCAGCCGGGCGACGACGGGGTCGCCGGAGTGGCTGGAGACGAGGAGGACGCCGTCGACGTGGCCGGCCTCGATGTAGCGGAGGTTGCGGCGGCGCTCGTCCTCGGTGCCCGCGATCATCAGGATCAGCGGGATGTCGCGGTCGGCGAGGGCCTGGGTGCAGGCGCGCAGGAGGACGTTGAAGTTGGGGTCCTCGAAGAAGCGCTCCTGCGGCTCGGTGAGCAGGAAGGCGACGGAGTCGGACCTGCCGGTGATCAGCGAGCGGGCGTGCCGGTTGACGACGTACCCCGTTCTGCGGATCGCGGCGTCGACGGCCGCCTTGGCCGCGGGGCTGACGTAGTGGCCGCCGTTGAGGACGCGGGAGACGGTGCCGCGCGAGACGCCGGCCTCGCGGGCGACGTCGTGGATCGTGACGGGGCGGCGCCTGCTCGCTGCTGTGCTCATGCTGTGTGTTTCCCCTCGTTCCCCGGTGTTCAGGACTTTACGGCGCCCGACAGCAGGTCGAGGCTCCAGAACCGCTGGATGACGAGGAACAGGGCGATCAGCGGGACGATCGCGAGCAGCGCGCCGGTGATGACGAGGGTGTAGAGGGCGGGCTGGCTGGCGCCCTGCTTGAGGAGGGTGAACAGGCCGACGGTCATGGGGAACTTCTCGTCGTCGCCGAGCATGATGAACGGCAGCAGGAAGTTGTTCCAGATGGCGGTGAACTGGAAGAGGAAGATGGTCACCAGGCCGGGGCCGAGCATCGGGACGGCGATCCGGCTGAAGATCCGCCACTCCCCCGCGCCGTCCATGCGGCCCGCCTCCACGAGTTCCCTCGGGATGGCGGCCTCGGCGTAGACGCGGCCGAGGTAGACGCCGTACGGGGAGAGGATCAGCGGCAGCAGCACGGAGAGGTGACTGTCCGTCAGGTCTGCTTCGGCCATCAGCAGGTACTGCGGGATGGCGAGGATGACCGGCGGCATGAGGACGCCGGTGAGCATGACGTTGAAGAAGAGCTCGCGGCCGCGGAAGCGGTAGACGGCGAGGGCGTAGCCGGCGAAGGCGGAGACCACCGTGGACAGGGCGGCGCCGAGGCCGGCGTAGAGGACGGAATTGCCCATCCAGCGCCAGTAGATGCCGTCGCGGTAGGCGGTGAGGTCGGTGAGGTTGTCGCCGAGGCCGCTGCCGGGGAGGAAGCTGAAGGTGGAGAACAGCTCGTCGTCGGCCTTGGTGGCGGCGACGACGACCCAGGCGACGGGGAGCAGGCAGTAGAGGGCGCCGAGGACGAGCGCGGCGGTGGGCAGCAGGGCGGTGCGGCGGGGGCGTGGCGGGGCCTGCGGGACGCCGGGGGTGGTACCGGCGGCGGGGGCCGCCTTGCGGAGCGTCGGGGAGGCGGGTCCGGTCATCGGCCGGCTCCTTGTGCGGTGCGGCGGTGGGAGATCCGGAGGAGGGCGAAGGAGAGCGCGAAGGTGGCGAGGGCGAGGACGACGGCCGTGGCGGAGGCCGCGTGGATGTTGCCGCCGGTGAACGCGTCGTTGAAGACCTTCATCAGGGGGCTCCAGGTGGAGGGGATGCCGTTGGTGAGCGGCCGGAGCGTGGTGGGCTCGTTGAACACCTGCAGGGTGGCGATGATCGAGAAGAAGAAGGTGAGGACCAGGGAGGGCGCGACCATCGGGATCTTGATGCGGAGCGCGATCTGGAGCTCGGAGCAGCCGTCGAGCTTGGCGGCCTCGAAGACCTCGGCGGGCAGGGAGCGCAGCGAGGTGTAGATGACGATCATGTTGAAGCCGGTGCCGCCCCAGACGGCGATGTTGGACATCGCGAGGTAGAGCGGGCCGCCGTCCATGAGGTCGGGCCGCGGGAGGCCGGCCTTCTCCAGGAGGTGGTGGAGGGGGCTGACGTCGGGCAGGTAGAGGAAGCCCCAGAGGACGGCGGCGATGACGCCGGGGACGGCGTACGGGAGGAAGATCGCGAGCCGGGCGAAGGAGCGGCCCCGGACGCGCTCGGAGTCGAGCAGGAGCGCGAAGAGGAGGGCGAGGCCGAGCATGACGGGGACGACGAGGGCGCCGTAGCCGAGGACGCGCAGGGCGCTGGCGAGGAACTCGCCGTCGGTGAGGGCGGAGGCGTAGTTCTCCAGGCCGGCCCAGACCTCGGACTTGGCGCCCTTGCCGAGGCCGTTGCCCTTGATCCGGGTCTTGTGGAGGCTGAGCCAGACGGCGTAGCCGATGGGCAGCGCGAAGAAGAGGACGAAGAGGACGGCGGCCGGGAGGAGGAAGAGGTAGGGGGCGCTTCGTGCTCGCCTGCGGGTGGCGGTGGGCGACGGGTGGGCGTACGGGGCCGCCTCGGCCCCGTACGGCCGGCGCACGCCCTTGGGGGGCTGCGTCACTTGGCGACCTCGAAGCCCTGCTCGGCGAGGTCGTTCACGGTGGTCTCCTGGAGCGCGGTGAGGGCGGTACCGAAGGCGGCCTTGGTCCTGGCCTTGGCGGCCTTGCCGAACTCGTCCTTGAAGGCGGTGTAGGCGACGTTGACGTTGGGGCCCCAGGCGGCGGGGGCGGTGGTCTTCGCGATCTCCGCGGCCTTGGCGTAGAAGTCGGGCTGGTTGGCGAAGTAGGCGGGGGCCTGGGCGAGGGCGCCGCTGGTCTGGGCGGCGGTGGCGGCGGGGTAGATGCCGCTCTCCTTGACGAGGGCGGCGAGCGCCTTGGGGTCGGTGTTCAGCCAGGTGGCGAACTTCGCGGCGGCTTCCTTGTGCGGCGAGTCGGCGGTGACGGCGGTGGAGGAGCCGCCCCAGCTGCCGGTGGCGTTCTCGCCCTCGCTCCACTGCGGGAGGGGGGCCATGGCCCACTTGCCCTGGGTGGCGGGGGCGGCGGTGCCGAGGGTGCCGGGGGCCCAGACGGCGGAGACCCAGGCGATCTGCTCGCCGGTGTTGAGGGCGTTGTTCCAGGCGGGGGTGTACATCGGCTGGTTGTCGATGGCGCCCTCCTCGACGAGGCCGCCCCAGAAGTCGCCGACCTTGCGGGTGGCGGCGTCGTCGATGCCGACCTTCCAGGTGTCGCCCTCGAAGGTCCACCACTTCGCGCCGGCCTGCTGGGCGAGGCCGGCGAAGAGGCCGGAGTCGTTGGCGGAGAAGGTGGTCAGGGACTTCTCCGGGTCCTTCTTCTTCAGCGCGCGGGCGGTGTCGGCGAACTCGTCCCAGGTGGTGGGGACGGTGAGGCCGTACTTCCGGAACAGGTCCTCGCGGTAGAAGAACATCAGCGGGCCGGAGTCCTGCGGCAGGGCGTAGACGGCGTCGCCGCCGAAGGTGGTCTGCTGCCAGACGCCGGGCGCGAAGTGCTTCTCGGCGCCCTCGACCTGGCCGGCGATGTCGGCGAGGGCGTCGTTGCTGACGAGGGTGGGCAGGGCCTGGTACTCGGCCTGGACGAGGTCCGGGCCCTTGTGCGCCTTGGCCGCCGTGATGATCTTCGTGACGAGGTCGTCGCCGGACGCCTGCTTCTGGACGGTGACCTGGATGTCGGGGTGTTCGGCGTTCCAGAGGGCGGCGACCTTGTCCATGCCGGGCGCCCAGGCCCAGTAGGTGAGCTTGACCGGGCCGGAGGCGGCGCCCGTCCCGTCGCCGGAGCCGGAGTCGGATCCACAGGCGGTGAGCGCGGTGGCGCCGAGGAGGGCGGCGGTGGCGGCGGCGAGGCTGCGGCGCGTGAGCTGGGGCATGGGTGGTTCTCCCTGACCGAAAGGGGCCTCTCCCTCGGACGGGGAGGCCGACCATGCATCTGTGAGCGTTCACAGTAGAGAAACGTTCCGGACACTTGTCAATGGTTGTTCCTGTGCGGTTATGTTGCGTTGCCGCATCGGCATCAGGTGTGTGCACGTTCCCAGATACTCGCTTCGGTTCGTTCTGTTCGTACTGCTCGTTCCGCTCGTTCCGTTCGTTCCGTTCGTTCAGGAGAGACTCATGTCGCCGACGACCCCCCAGGGCCTGACCCGGCTCGCGTTCGGCGGGGACTACAACCCCGAGCAGTGGCCGGAAGACGTCTGGCAGGAGGACGTGCGGCTGATGCGGGAGGCCGGCGTCACCCTGGTGAGCGTCGGGATCTTCTCCTGGGCGCTCCTGGAGCCCGAGCCGGGCCGGTACGACTTCGGCTGGCTCGACCGGGTCCTCGACCTGCTGCACGCCCACGGCGTCCGGGTGGACCTCGGCACCCCGACGGTCGCGCCGCCCGCCTGGTTCTACCGCGCGCACCCCGACGCGCTGCCGGTCACCGCCGACGGCGTCCGCCTCGCGTACGGCTCGCGCGGGGCGATCTGCCACAGCTCCCCCGCCTACCGCGAGGCCGCCGTCCGGATCACCACCGAGCTGGCCCGCCGGTACGCGAGCCACCCGGCGCTCGCCCTCTGGCACGTCCACAACGAGTACGGCGTGCCCGTCAGCGCCTGCTACTGCGACGGCTGCGCCGCGCACTTCCGGCGCTGGCTGGACGCCACGTACGGCTCCGTCGAGGCCGTCAACGAAGCGTGGGGCACGGCGTTCTGGGGCCAGCGGTACGGCACGTACGAGGAGATCCTGCCGCCCCGCACCACCCCGACCGCCGGCAACCCCGCCCAGAAGCTCGACTACCGGCGCTTCGCCGACGCCACGATCCGCGAGAACTTCCGCGCCGAGCGGGACGTCCTCCACGCGCTGTCCCCGGGGATCCCGGTCACCACCAACTTCATGACCGCGCTCAGCCAGTGCGACGCCCTCGACTACTGGGCGTGGGGCCGCGAGGTCGACCTCGTCACCAACGACCACTATCTGATCACCGACGGCCGGCGCACCCACGTCAACCTCGCGATGGCCGCCGACCTCACCCGCTCCGTCGCCGGCGGCGCGCCCTGGCTGCTCCTGGAGCACTCGACGTCGGGCGTCAACTGGCAGCCCCGCAACCCGGCCAAGCGCCCCGGCGAGATGGCCCGCAACTCCCTCGCGCACGTCGCCCGCGGCTCCGAGGGCGCGATGTTCTTCCAGTGGCGGCAGTCCCGGCGCGGCGCCGAGAAGTTCCACTCGGCGATGGTCCCGCACGGCGGCACCGACACCCGGATCTGGCGCGAGGTCGTCGAACTCGGCGCCGGGATCGGCGCGCTGGAGGAGATCCGCGGCACCCGGACCGTCCCGGACGTGGCGATGCTGTGGGACTGGCAGTCCTGGTGGGCGCAGGGGCTGGAGTGGCGGCCGAACGAGGCGCACGATGCCCGCGAGCGCGCCGACAGCTTCTACGAGACCCTCTACGACCGGCACCTCACCGTGGACTTCGCGCACCCCGAGGCCGACCTGTCCGCTTATCCGCTGGTCGTCGTCCCGGCGCTGTACCTGATGACGGAGGCCGCCGGGCGGAACCTGCGGGAGTACGTCGAGAACGGCGGCACCCTCGTCGTCTCGTACTTCTCCGGCATCGTCGACGAGCACGACGCCGTCCACCCCGGCGCCTACCCGGGCGCCCTGCGGGACGTCCTCGGCCTCACCGTCGACGAGTGGTCGCCGCTCCTGGACCACCAGCGGGTCGGCCTCACCGGCCCCGGCGGGGCGGCGCTCACCGGTGACGTGTGGACCGAGTTCGTCCGGCCGCGCGGCGCCGAGACCGTCTGGACGTACGCGGACGGCCCGGCCGCCGGCGGGCCCGCCGTCACCCGGCACCGCCTCGGCCGGGGCACCGCGTGGTACGTCTCCACCCGCCTCGACGCGGCGTCACTGGACGCGATCGTGGCGGCGACCTGCGAGGACGCCGGGGTACCCGGCCGGACCGCGCTCCCGCGCGACGTGGAGGTCGTCCGCCGGGCCGGCGCCCACGGCCACTACGTCTTCGTCCTCAACCACACCGGCGAGGAGGCGAAGGTGCCGCTGGACGGCGCGGGCACGGAACTCCTCACCGGCGACGGGACGACCGGCACGCTGACCGTGCCTGCGGGCGCGGTCCGGGTCGTCCGCCTGGCCGGCTGACGTCCGGCCCTCCAAACCCCCGACCCCGTCTCCGAGGAACAGCGCCGCCGCTCCACCCCTCCCCCATCCGTCACCGTCGAAGGGACACCGGCGATGCGACGCATCACCAGAGGCCGTTTCCGGATCCGCTCCGCCGCTCTCGCCACCGCGCTCGGCGCGGGCCTGCTGCTCGCCCCGCTGCCCGGGCAGGCCGTGGCCGCGAGCACGCTCACCAACACCGGGTTCGAGGCCGACGGCACCGGCACGGCCACGCCGTCGGGCTGGTCGACCTACTCGGCCACCGGGCAGAACGCCGCCTCCTTCACTGAGGCCGGCGGGCGCGGCGGCGGCCACCGGCTGTCGCACTGGTCGTCGTCCGCCTACCAGGTGGAGACGTACCAGTACCTCAGCGGGCTCGCCGACGGCACGTACACGCTGAGCGCCTGGGTGCGTTCCGGCGGCGGGCAGAACGCGGCCTACCTCGCGCTGCGCAACTGCGGGTCCGCCGAGCAGCGCACCGACCTGCCCGTGACGACGAGCTCGTGGGTGCGGATCGTGACGTCGGTGAAGGTCGTCGGCGGCGGCTGCACGGTCAGCGTCAACTCCGACGCCAAGGCAGGCAATTGGCTGAACGTGGACGACCTGGCCCTCACCCCCGGCGCGACCGGTCTCGGTGTCAAGGGCGTGGACCTCTCCGCGCTGAAGAAGAACGAGGACTTCGGCGCCACGTACAGGAACGCGTCGGGGGCGGGCGGCGACCCGGTGGCGCTGCTGCGGGGCGCGGGCGCGAACTACGGCCGGTTGAAGGTGTGGGTGAACCCGGCTGACGGCTACAACAGCAAGGCCCGGGTGCTGGCGACGGCGAAGCGCATCAAGGCGCAGGGCATGAAGCTGCTGGTGGACTTCCACTACTCGGACGTCTGGGCCGACCCGGGCGCCCAGTCCAAGCCGGCGGCGTGGGCGGGCCACTCCTACCCTCAGCTGAGGACGGACGTGTACGACCACACGTATGACGTCCTCAGCGCGCTGAAGGCGCAGGGCACCACGGCCGACATGGTGCAGATCGGCAACGAGATCAACACCGGCATGCTGTGGCCGGAGGGGTCGACGTCCCACTGGGCGCAGCTCGCCGGGCTGCTGAAGTCGGGCGTCTCGGCCGCCAAAGCGGTGTCGCCGTCGACGCAGATCGCGCTGCACCTCGCCAACGGCGGCGACAACGCGCTCTACCGCACCTGGTTCGACAACGCCACCGCGCAGGGCGTGAGTTACGACGTGATCGCGCTGTCCTTCTACGGCTACTGGCACGGCTCGCTGGCCTCGCTCCAGGCCAACATGGACGACATCGCGGCGCGTTACGGCAAGAAGGTGATGGTGGCGGAGACCGCGTACCCGTTCCGGCTGGACAGCGAGGACGCACACGAGAACATCATCGACCGCGACACGGAGCTGGTCCCCGGATACCCGGCCTCCCCGGCGGGCCAGGCGGCGTGGCTGCGGGACGTGATGAACGTCGTGGAGGCGGTGCCGAACGGCCGCGGCCTCGGCGTCGTCTACTGGGAGCCGGCCTGGACCGCGGTCGCCGGCAGCGGCTGGGACCCGGCCGACCCGTCGTCGGGCAACGCGTGGGAGAACCAGGCGCTGTTCGACTACGACAGCCGGCTGCTCCCGGCGGCGGGCTGGTTCGCCCACCGGTAGGACGGGGAACGCAAGGGCCCCGGCGCCGCTCGGCATCCCGGGGGCCCGGTCACGGACCCAGCCGCTCGATGCGGTCCAGGTGCTCCTCGCCCCAGGCGCCGAGCGGGGCGAGGGCGGTGTTCAGCGAGCGCCCGAACGGGGTGAGGGAGTACACGACCCTCGGCGGCACCTCCTCGTGCGCCTCGCGGTGGACCAGTCCGCTCGCCGCCATCTCCTTCAGCTGGAGGATGAGGATCCGCTCGCTGATCCCCGGCACCGCCCGGCGCAACTCCCCGTAGCGCAGCGGCCCTTCCCCCAGGGCGAAGAGGATCAGCCCTTTCCACTTGCCGCCCATGACCGCGATGGCCGCGTCCAGCCCGCAGGTGTACTTCCGTCCGCTCACCGCGCCCGTCCCCTCCGCCCACATGCTTGTGCGTACCGGACAGAAATGTCGGTACTTGATCCAATGTACGGGTGCGCAGACGATGGTCACGGGGCACCCGAGCAGCGGGTTTCCAGCCCCGACCCACCACGCGTACCCGGGAGTTGGGCATGCCCGAGCACCACCGCACCCCCGTCACCGTGATCGGCCTCGGATCGATGGGCAGCGCCCTCGCGGCGGCCTTCCTCGCCGCCGGCCACCCGACGACGGTCTGGAACCGGACCGCGGCCAAGGCCGCGCCGCTGGTCGAGCGGGGCGCGCGGCTCGCGCCCTCGCCCGACGCGGCGGTGGCCGCGAGCCCGCTGGTCGTCGTCTGCCTGTCGGCCTTCGGCGCCACCCGCGCCGTCCTGGAGCCCGCCGCCGCCGAACTGGCGGGGCGCGCGCTCGTGACCCTCAACAGCGGGGCGCCCGGCGAGGCCCGCGCGTTCCACGCCTGGGCGGCGGGGCAGGGCGCCCGGGTGCTCTGCGGGGCCGTGAAGAACGTGCCGTCGGCGGTCGGCGCGCCCGACACCCTGCTCTGCTACAGCGGCGACCGCGGGGCCTTCGACGCGTACGGGGACACCCTGCGGGTGCTGGGCGGGGACACCGTGCACCTCGGGGACGAGCCCGACCTGGCGGCGCTGTACGAGATGGCGGTGGGCTCGACCCTGCTGCCCGCGCTCGCCGGGTTCTTCCAGGGGGCGGCGGCGCTGCGGTCCCGGGGGCTGACGGCGGAGAGCATGGTCCGGTTCTCCGAGAAGTGGCTGGACATGATCAAGTCTCTGCTGCCGGTGTACGCGGCGGAGATCGACCGGGGCGACTACGGGGACGGCGCGTCCTCGGTGAACCTCTTCCTCACCGCCGCCGACGACGACGCGGCCCTGGCAGCGGAGACGGGCGTCGACACCTCCTGGCTGGCGCCGCTGCACGACCTGGTGCGGCGCGCCGCCGACGCCGGTCACGGCGAGGACAGCATCGCCGCCCTCACCGAGGTGCTGCGCGCCCCGGCGAAGGCGTCCGGCTGACGAGCGGGGCCGCACCGCTCACGCCGGCGCCGGCCGGTCCCCCGTCACGGTGTGCGGCACGCCCGCCCGGAGCGTCAGCTGCCGCAACTCCCTTCCCGGGGCGCAGAGTTCGACGGTGGCGTCCCGTTCGGGGTAGAGCACGCAGGTGTACGTCGCCGGCGCCCAGGTGAGGTCGAGGCGGGCGCCGAACCGGGTCGTGATCCCGGCGAGCCGGCCCCGGACGCAGGGTCCGGGCGGCGGGCCGGGCAGCAGGACGAGCCGGCCGGGGGTCGAGCGGACCAGGGCCTCCACGAGCGGCGGGGACGGGAGACGGGCTGGGTCGGGGAGCCCGGAGGCGGCGAGCAGCCGGTGCCGGCCGGCGGCGAAGAGGTGTTCCAGGAGGGCGGGTCCGGCGGGCCGGGCGAGCAGGACGGAGCCCGGCAGGGCGCGTTCGGCGGGATCGGCGCCGAGGTCGAGGACGACCCGCAGGTAGGCGGCGCGGTGCAGGGCGGTGTGCCGGTCGTGGAGCCGGGCGTACGCGGCGGCGGGGCCGTCCTCTCCGGCGAGGGCGCGGAGCGCCGCGGTCTCGCCGGCCGGGTCGTAGGGGCCGTCGTGGCGGCGGACCCGCGTCAGGAGCAGGAGCCTGCGGGCGCCGTCGACGCGGACGCCGCGGTCGGTGAGGACGGTCCGGCCGGTGTCGGGGACGACGAGCGTGACGCCGGTGTGGCCGGGGGCGGAGTCGGGGTGGCGGGCGTGGAGGGTGAGGACGGTCTCGCCGTGGGCGGTCTCGATGCCGCGGGCGGCGGTGAGGCCGGCGGGCGCGCCGTCGAGGCGGTGGTCGAGCGCGACGTGCACGCGGGGCCCGGGCTCCGTGACGTACTGCACGAGGACGTCGTCGGCGCGGGAGACGAGGACCCGGCTGGTGCGCCGCCCGGCGGTGGCGGTGACGACTCCGGTGGCGAAGTCGACGGCGCGCCGCGTGCCGGGGGCCGGTTCGGGGGCGTCGGCGCGGACGCGGGTGAGGAAGGCGGGGTGGCCGGTGACGGGGCCGCCGGCCAGGAGGGCGTCCTGAGCGGCGGGAGGGGGCGGGCCGGCGGTGTCGCCGGACCGGTGGCGGGGCCGGACGAGGGCGCGGTGGGTGACGACGACGCGGTCGTCGCACGGGTCGCCGTACACGAGGGCGCCGTGCCGGCCGTTCCCGGCGGGGAAGGCGTCCTCCCGGCGGGTGGCGGGCGCGGGCTCCCAGGTGCCGTGGGCGGGTCCGGTCACGGGTGCTCCTCCAGGACGGCGGCGCCGCAGCGGTCGGGGGCGGGGGCGTCCGAGCCGCGTGCCGGTACGAGGTCCACGGGGACGGTCACCTCCTGCTGCGCCTCGGGACGGTGGCTACGTCTCTGTCGCCGCCGACGCCGCGAAGGTTGCCGCGGCATGTGCTCCGGGACGCTCGGGGGGGCCGTACGGTGCCCGCCGCCGGCGCCGGCGGCTAGGCTCGCGTGATCGAACACTTGGGGGGAACCAGTGACCAGCACGACGTCCGTACACCGCCGCGCCGCCCTGCTCGCCGCGGCGCTCGCCGCCCTCGCCGTCTCCTGCACCACGGTGCAGGAGATCGACCGGGTGGACCAGAGCGCTCCCCGTCCCTCCGCGACGGCCGGGGCGACGACGACCGGGCCCGCGGCCGGCGCCGGGGACCCCGGCGCGCTGCCCGGCGACTCCACGCCGCCCGCCGCGCCCACCACGTACGACCCGTCCGCACCGGCCCCCGGGGAGAAGGTCCGGGACGCCTTCGCCACCCTCCAGGCCACGCTCAACGAGTCCTGCGCGACGGACTGCGGTTACTTCCTGGGCCGCGTGCACAAGGAGGTCCAGGAGATGGACATGGCCATGAAGGCCGACCCGAAGGGGCCGGGTCACTTCCCCGAACCGATCGCCCGGATCGCGGAACTGAACAGGACCCTCGGCGGGGACAGCTCCTTCGAGAACCTGAAGAAGCACCAGAAGGAGCTGGTCGCCACCCGCGACTTCATCCACACGTGGATGCAGGACCACCCCGACGACTACCGCTGACCGCGGCGCACGCCAGCGCGGCGGCGACGAGCCCCGCGCTCAGCAGGAAGGGGCCCGTCGGCCGGGCCAGCACGGCCCCGGCCAGCAGCGGACCGGCCACGGCCCCCGTGTTGAGCGCGGCCGTGGCGTAGGCGCCGGCGAGCGCGGGCGCGCCGGCCGCCTCGTACAGGATGCGCGCGATGAGCGTGGCGCCGAGCGCGAAGGACAGCGCCCCCTGGACGAACAGCAGCGCCAGCAGGGCCGCCGGGCGGTCCGCCAGCGCGGCGAGCGCCAGCCATCCGGCGAGGAGCGGCGGCCCGCCGGCGGCGAGCAGCCGGTCCGCGTGCCGGTCGGCGAACCGGCCCGCGACGGTGACCCCGGTGAAGGAGCCCGCGCCGAACAGGACGAGGGCGGCGGCGACCCAGGGGGCGGAGAGCCCGGCCGGGCCGGTGACGACCGGCGCCAGGTAGGTGAGGGCGCCGAAGGTGGCGGCGTTCACGAGCGCGGCGAGCAGCATGACCCGGACCAGTCGGGGCGCCCGCAGCACCGCGAACTCGGCGCGCAGCGCGACCGGTTCGGGTCGCCGGCTTTCGGGGACGCCGCGCAGGACGCCGAGTGCGGCGGGCACGCACAGCGCGGCAACGGCCCAGAAGGCGGCCCGCCATCCGGCGAGCGCGCCGAGCAGCGCGCCGCCGGGGACCCCGGCGACGGTGGCGACGGTCGTCCCGCCGAGGAGGACGGCGAGCGCCCGCGCCTTGCGGTCGGCCGGGACCATGGCGGTGGCCGTGGTGAGGGCGAGCGCGAGGAAGCCCGCGTTCGCGAGGGCGGCGGCGAAGCGGCTGAGCAGCAGGACGGCGAAGCTGGTCGTCACGGCGCCGACGACGTGCGCGGCGAGGAAGACGAGCACGAACGCGAGCAGCCCGGACCGGCCCGGCCTGTGCCGGGCGAGCACCGCCATGAGCGGCGCGCCGATGACCATGCCGACGGCGAAGGCGGAGGTGAGCGCGCCGGCGGCGCCGACACTCACCCCCAGGTCACGGGCGAGGTCCGGCAGCAGGCCGGCGAGCATGAACTCCGAGGTGCCCATGGCGAAGACGGCCAGGGCGAGCAGGTACAGGGGCAGCGGAAGCTGCAGGCGAGAACGCGAGGAACGAGGAGAGGACACCGAGGCTCCGAGGCGGTACGGCGGGAAGGACGGGTGACGTCGTCGCGTCACCGCCGCCGGCCCGCCTCCCCCGCTCGCTCCGGGTGCCGGGCACGCCCGACCGGCCGCACGGCACGGGGCGCGGCGGCGGTCGGTGACGGGTGCACCGGCTCAGAACGTGCGGGGGTGCTGGGGCCGGCGGCGTGACCGCGGGCCCCCCGCTCTGGATGCCTCGGGGCTGGACATGCCGGGCACCTTACGCCGGCCCGTCGCTCCCCCGCACCTGCTTTTCGCCGCCGCCCGCGGCCCCTGGCCTCTGGCTCGTCCCGCCCGGCGGGCGCCCCGGTGTCACGCGTCCAGCACGATCGGCACCGCGCCGGGGCGGCCGTAGGCGAGGATGCGCTTCAGCGCCTCCCGCATCCGGGCCACGTCCTCGGCCGGCGCGTGCAGGACGGCCTCGAGCACCGGGTCGTTCAGCCCCAGGTCCTCCAGCGACGCGGGGTCGAAGGTGACCCGCAGCAGGCCGCGTTCCAGCTCCACCGTGCGCACGCAGCCGTACGCGGCGTTCTGATCGGGGGTGATCACGCAGTACGAGTCCATGCCGAGGCGGACGTCCTGCTCGTCCGGTTCCTCCGCGCCGCCCTGGAAGTCGAGCGCGAAGCTCTCCTCGTCCGCCGACTCGGCGACGCCGGCCGTCGGCACGTGCACGCCCGGCGGCAGGTCCTCGTGCCATCCATACGCGATGTTCGCCACGAACCTGTACGTCATACGCGTGTTCTACCAGAACCGGGGCCCCGTCAGTCCTCCACCCATCGCCCGTCGGCCATCAACTGCCGCCCGGCCAACTCCGGTTCCTCGTGCCACGCCTGGAGGTCCGTCGGCCGCACCCGGAACCAGCGGTACGCCGGCCCCGAACGCCGCGCGTTCCACCCGGTCTTGGCGCGGAACCCGTCGGCGACCGCCTCCGGGACCTCGTCGTGGGCGTACGCGGTCACGTCGCCGTCCAGCAGCACCACGTCCCGGGTGTCGCCGAGGGCGAGCCGGGCACGGGGGTGGGCGGCGAGGTTCCGTCCGGTGGGGTTGCCGAGGCGCGTGACGAGCCAGACGTCCGCCCCGTCCCAGTAGAACGACAGCGGCACGAGATACGGCGCGGCGCCGGGCCCCGCGGACGCGACCCAGACGTCCAGCTCCCGCTCCAGCCGCGCCCGCACGTCGGCGACCCGCTGGGCGCGGTCGCGGGGGGCGGGGTCGCGCGGGGCGGTGTCGCGGGGAGCGGGTGCGGGGCGGGTCACTGCTTCACCGCTTCGAGGAAGGCGGTGAACGCGGCGGCGGAGACGGTGACGGTCGGGCCGGCGGGGCGCGTGGAGTCGCGGAGGGGAACGAGGTCGTGGGTGGGGACGAGGTTGTGGGCGACCTCGACGCAGTCGGCTCCGCCGTTACCACTGAAGGAGGACTTGAACCAGCTGGGAGTCTCGTCGGTCACAGCATGCCCTTTCGCACTTCCTTGATCATGGCCACGGTGTCCGCCTGGGAGAGCGCTTCGGCCGTCAGTTGATAGTAGGCCGTGAGCAGGGACGACACGGCTCCGTCCTCCCGCTCCAGATGGCCTCTGGCCTGCGACTCGGCGTAGGCGATCACCGTTTTGTCAGGCAGCGTCAGCAGATACAGGGGGAGGTCGAGCGGACGCCTCTCGCCCAAGGCGAACGGTGCCACTTGGACCACCGTGTTCGGGCGCTCCGCAAACTCCACGAGCCGGTCGAGCTGAGCGGCCATGACTTCGGGACCGCCCACAGGACGACGGAGACAGCTCTCATCCATCACGACGAACAACCTCGGTGGCCTCTCCTGCTCCAACAGGCGCTGCCGCTCCATCAAGTAGGCCACCCGCTCCGCAGCCTGGTCCGTCGTAGCGGCACCGCGTGCGACGAAGCCCCCCGTGACCGTCCGCGCGTAGTCGAGCGTCTGAAGAAGTCCCGGGATGACACCGATCGTGAACAGACGGATCTCAACCGCCTTGCGCTCATGCGCGACGTACTCCGGAAAGCCTTCCAAGAGCACCCCGTGCCGCACCTGGCGACACTCGCGATCGAACGACTGCCCGGTTCCCGCCAGACCGAACGCCACATCGACAGCTCCCGCAAATCTGAGAGTTGAGGGTCGGCTACCGATTTCGACGCCCGAAATGTGCTTACTGGAATACCCCGTGCGCTTGGCCAGCTCCTCCTGTGTCCAGCCGCGCTCCTCTCGCATCCTGCGCAAACGCGCTCCGTACGCAGCCATGGGTCCGCTGCCCGGGTCAAGTGTCTTGCGGTATCCCACAGTTCTCCCTCAGAAAACCGTACGTTGAGGACGCTTCGACTGTAGGTCACGCTGGGTGCACCCCGTAGCGAATCCGCTACAGAGAGGGAGGAGCCCCCATGCCCGCACACGACCGCCCAGGTCCCGTCCCGGACCTCGGGACGTTCATGGCGGCGGACACGCCCGGTGGCCGGCCTCGGCTCGGGAAGGTGATCGCCTGGGACGGCGAGTTCGTGCACCTGCAACGGCCCGGCGGCGGCGCGGAGTGGACGGCCGTACCGGCGGAGCTGCGGCGGCCGACGGACGAGGAGCGCGCACTCATCCGCGTACTGACCACGCCCGTGCCGGCCGCCGCCGATCCGCCGCCGCAGCGGTTTCCGGAGCCGCCGGTCGTCCTCTCGGTGGACCTGGTCCCGCCGGCCCTGCCGGCACCCGGCTGCGTGACCTGCACGATCGCGGCCGAACACGAACGCGCGCACCGGCGGGTGCACGACCACTCCGCCGCGGCGGACTGCCGGGTCGAGATCCGCAACCACCCGCACACCGACAAGAAGTCGAGGCTTCCCGGGGAGCGGGAGCTGCCGTGAGCGTGGTTCCGGCCTACCGGATGGGCCCGCACCCGGGGCCGGAGTCGGAGGTCACGATGACCGCGCGCTGCATGGACGGCGGGTGCGGGTGGGAGGCGGCGCCGACGCCGCGGCCGGTGGACGGCGCGGCCGGCTGCGTGGCGCACACGGCGGCGACGGGGCACGGGGTGTTCGCGGTGCGCCTGGAGTACATCGCGCTGGTCACGAGCGGCGCGGCCGGGGGCGGGGAAGGCAGTGGCTGACGCGGCCACCAGCGCCACCTCGCCGGACACCCGGCACGGGCACGGGCACGGACACGGACGCCGGCACCGGCGCCGGCCTGCGGCCGACGGTCGCGGTCGTTCAGGCCGCGGCGAGCAGGGCGCCGAGACTCCCGCCGGTCGTCGAAGAGGACGGGCGGGCCGCCGGGTCACCACCGCGGGCCCGGGCGGCGAACGGAAAACGGTCGGGCGCGGGTTCGCCCCGGGCACCTCGCCCGGAGCACGGCGTACATCACCGCAGGGTGGGCGCGGCCGGCCACGCCCACCCCACGCTCCCGCCGTCGGCGAGTCCCCCGCGTCAGCCGTACATCGCCAGGCGGGAGAACGCGGCGAGCGCGTGATCGATGGGATGGGGCTGCGGGACACCGGAGGAGTCGAGCCGGTTCCAGCGCTGGAGGTTCATCGCGACGGCCATCTGCCGCTGCCCGTCGGCGCGGATCACGGCCAAGGCGCCGCCGCCCCAGACCGTGCCGCCGTGGCCCCAGTAGTCGGGGTGGCCGGGTTCCCGCGTCGGGTAGATGCCGAGGCCGTAGTCGATGACCTTCCTCTCCTGGGAGATGACCGGGACGACGCGCCGCATCTGCTCCAGTGACGCGGGGCTGACGATCTCGCCGGCGAGCAGCGCGCGGTAGAAGCGGTTGAGGTCGGTGACGGTGGAGACGAGCGAGGCGGTCACGCCCGTCCAGGACATGTCGTAGACGCTGTAGTCGCGCGGCGGGTCGATCATGCCGAACCACGCCTCGTAGAGCCGCGCGTGCGGACCGTCGATCTCGGGCTCGTCGGGGAAGAAGGTGTCCCGGAGGCCGGCGCGTTCGATGACGTTCCGGGTGACGCAGCGCTCGGCCGTGGTGCCGGTGACCCGTTCCAACAGCTGGCCGAGAAGCAGGTAGTTGGTGTTGGAGTAGAGGCCCGGGCTGCTGCCGGGCGCACTGGCGGGAGGCGCGGAGACGCCCATGGCGATCAGGTCGAGCGGGTCGAAGCGGGTGTAGCGGTGGTCGTCCAGGCTCTGGGGGCTGGTGTCCGCGAGGACGGGGAACGCCTTGAGGGACGGGTAGGCGTAGGGGAGGTACTCGGCGAGGCCGCTGGTGTGGTCGATCAGCATCCGGACCGTGATCGCCTCGCCGGGTTCGCCGGGGACCAGTTCCGGGAGGTACCGGGCGATCGGCGTGTCCAGTCCGATGCGGCCGGCTTCGACCTGCTGGAGCACGGCGGCGGCGGTGAAGGTCTTGGTGACGCTGCCGACGCGGTGCAGCATGCCGGCGGTGACGGGACGGCCGGTGGCGAGGTCGGCGACGCCGGCGGCGCCGCGCCAGACCTGGTCGCCGTCCCGCACCTCGGCGAACACGCCGGGCATTCCGGCACGGTGGACGTCCTCCAGGGCGGCGTCCAGCGCCGTTAAGGCCAGGGACTTGCTCACGTCAGGTGTCCTTTCGCAGGGGCTGTGCGAACAGAGCTGCGCGCGCTCATGCCCTCATTATGCACGCGGTGCGTGCATCGCCAAGTGCAGCGGTAGTCTGGGGTTTTGACGCGACGAGAGGAGCGGGGATGGCGGGCCGAAGGCGCTGGACGACCGAGGAGATCCTGGACGCGGCGGCGGAGCTGCTGAGCACGAGCGACGCGGAGTCGTTCAGCGTGCGCAGGCTCGCGGCGGTCCTGGGGACCGACTCCTCCAGCCTGTACCGGCACTTCCGCAGCAAGACCGAGCTGCTGCGCGCGGTCGCGGACCGGATCCTGCTCACCGCGATGGAGGGCTACCGGCCCGAGGGGGACTGGAAGCAGCGCCTCACCGCCCTGGCCCTGCGCCTGCGGGACGCCTTCGGCCGGCAGCCCCAACTCGCGGCGGTATGGGGGCGGTACGCGTCGGGCGGCGCCGGTTCCCGGCTGGTCCTGGAGGAGGTGCTGCAGGCCCTGCGCAGCTCGGGGCTGCCCGACGAGGAGATCCCGGTGCGCTACCACCGGCTCGCGGTCCTCATCGCGGCGCTGATCGCCTCCGAGGCGGGCGTCAGCACCATCGGCCCGGACGAGTACGAGCAGGGCATGGAGCTGTTCCGCGTCGCGGTGCTCGGTGCCGACCCCGAACGCTTCCCCGCCCTGGCCCACTTCGCCCGCGACATCCGCCCCCTGGGCGCGGACCGCCCCGCCGCGTTCGAAGAACTCCTCGCCGCCCACCTCGCCCACATCGAGACGGCGATCACCCCCGGCTAGCCGGAGGACCGGCGCAGCCCGAGGCCCGCGAGCGCCCCGCCGCGCCCGCGAGGCGCACCGGTGCGGAAGGCCCGGCCGAGCCGGCACCCCCGGACGAGCACCCGGGCCCGCGAGCAGCTCGCAGCGGACCCGGCCCGCTCCGGAGCGGGCCGGGTCCGGGCCATCTGTCGCCCTCCACACCGCCCGGGCCCAGGGCCCGTACCGCGTACGGCAGTCCGGTTCCCGCGCGGTGCCACCGGGCCCCCCTCCGCGTACGCCACGCGGTACGTGCCGGCCGGGACACCCCGGCGGTCATCGGGCCGGCGGAGCCCCGCCGGGACCTGTCCCCGAGGCCCATGACGGACGCGTACCGAAGGCACGAAGGGGTCGGCCCGGTCCGGTCACCCGCCGCGCGGGCGCGCGTTCCGTCCCCCCGTACGGCAGTCCCGTTTCCGCCGCGCTCCCCATCGGCCCCCTCCTCTTACGCCACCCCGCGTCCCCTCCTGCATCACGCGCAGAAAACGCTTTCTACGAACCCTGCGCGAAGCATTGACGAAACATCGACGTCCCCCTAGCTTCATGCCCGTTGCACTTCGTACGTCATATATGAGACGCGATACACGACCGATCTGAGAGTGCGCCGATGCCCTATGCCCCCAGCCCCATCCCCTCCCGGACGCAGTACGTCCTGGAGGCGATCAAGCACGACATCCTCACCGGGGGGCTCAGACCCGGGCAGGCGCTCGTCGAGGCCGAGCTCGCCGCGCGGTTCGGGGTCTCCAAGACGCCGGTGCGCGAGGCGCTGAAGACCCTCGCGGGCAGCGGGCTCGTGGTGATGAGCCAGTACAAGGGCGTCACCGTGCGGATGGTCGACGCGGACATGGCCCGGGCCGTGTACGACGTCCGGCTGCTGCTGGAGCCGGAGGCGGTCCGCCGCGCGGTCGCCTCCGGGGCTCCGCTCGACGAGGCCCGCGAGGCGCTCGTGCGGGCCGCCGCCGCCGAGGACCCCGCCGAACGCTCCCTGGCGAACCGGGCGTTCCACCGCGCGCTCTACCTCCCCTGCGGCAACCCGCTGCTCGGGCAGATGCTCGACGAGGTGCGCGACCAGGCCGCGCTCGTCTCCACCGTCGCCTGGGCCGCCGTCCCCTCCTGGGAGCGCGAGGCGGCCGAGCACGAGGAGATCCTGCGGCTCGCCGCCGCGGGCGACGCCGACGGGGCGCGCCGCGCGGTGCACGCGCACATCGCCTCGTTCGTGGCGCGCGCCTTCCCCGAGAACACCCCGAACCCCCTGGACAGTGAGTGACGATGACCTTCGAGACCCTTCGGGCCGCCCTCGCCGACGTCGTGGCCATCCCGGTCACGCCGTTCGCCGAGGACGGCCGGGTGGACTCCGCCGCCCACCGGGCGCTGTTGCGCCGGCTGCTCGACGGCGGGGTGCGCACCCTCACCCCCAACGGCAACACCGGCGAGTTCTACGCCCTCACCCCCGACGAGCGCCGCGCGGTCACCGAGGCCACCGTCGCGGAGGCGGCGGGCCGGGCCGCGGTCCTGGTGGGCGTCGGGCACGACGTGCCGACGGCGGTCGAGGCGGCCCGGCACGCGCGGGAGACGGGCGCGCAGATGGTGATGGTCCATCAGCCGGTGCACCCGTACGTCTCCGAGAGCGGCTGGGTCGACTACCACCGGGCCATCGCGGAGGCGGTGCCGGAGCTGGGGGTCGTCCCCTACGTCCGCAACCCGCAGCTGAGCGGGGAGCGGCTGGCCGAGCTGGGCGCGGCGTGCCCGAACGTGGTGGGCGTGAAGTACGCGGTGCCGGACGCGGCCCGGTTCGCCGGCTTCGCCCGGGACGCGGGCCTGGACCGGTTCGTGTGGGTGGCGGGTCTGGCGGAGCCGTACGCGCCCTCGTACTTCTCGGCGGGCGCGACCGGTTTCACGTCCGGTCTGGTCAACGTCTCCCCCGCGCTCTCGCTGGAGATGCTGGAGGCGCTGCGGGCGGGCGACTACGGGACAGCGATGAAGGTGTGGGAGCGGATCCGCCGCTTCGAGGAGCTGCGCGCCGCGAACGGGAACGCGGACAACGTGACCGTGGTGAAGGAGGCGCTGGCGTCGCTGGGGCTGTGCCGGCGGGACATCCGGCCGCCGAGCCGGGAGCTGCCGGAGGACGCGCGGGCCGAGGTCGCGGCCATCGCGGGCGGGTGGCCGATATGACGGGGGGCGCGGCGAAGCAGCCGCACGAGCTGCGCAGTCACCAGTGGTACGGGACCGACGGGCTGCGGTCGTTCAGCCACCGGGCGCGAACTCGGCAGCTCGGCTACCTGCCCGAGGAGCACCTGGGCAAGCCGGTGATCGCGGTGCTCAACACGTGGTCGGACATCAACCCCTGTCACGTGCACCTGCGGGACCGGGCGCAGGCCGTGAAGCGGGGGGTGTGGCAGGCGGGCGGCTTCCCGCTGGAGTTCCCGGTGTCCACGCTGTCGGAGACGTTCCAGAAGCCGACGCCGATGCTGTACCGCAACCTGCTGGCGATGGAGACGGAGGAGCTGCTGCGCTCGTACCCGGTGGACGGGGCGGTGCTGATGGGCGGCTGCGACAAGACCACGCCGGCGCTGCTGATGGGCGCGGCGTCGGTGGACCTGCCGACGGTGTTCGTGCCGGCCGGGCCGATGCTGCCGGGGCACTGGCGGGGCGAGACCCTGGGGTCCGGCACGGACATGTGGAAGTACTGGGACGAGCGGCGGGCCGGGACCATCGGCGACTGCGAGATGGCCGAGCTGGAGAGCGGTCTGGCGCGCTCGCCCGGTCACTGCATGACGATGGGGACGGCGTCGACGCTGACGGCGGCGGCGGAGACCCTGGGCGTGACGGTGCCGGGTGCCTCGTCGGTGCCGGCGGTGGACTCGGGGCACGACCGGATGGCCGCCGCGTCGGGGATGCGGATCGTGGAGCTGGTGCGGCAGGACCTGCGGCTGTCGCGGCTGCTGACCCGGGAGGCGTACGAGGACGCTGTCGCCGCCGTGCTGGCGCTCGGCGGGTCGACGAACGCGGTGATCCACCTGATCGCGATGGCCGGCCGGTCCGGGGTGAAGCTGACGCTGGACGACTTCGACCGGATCGCGCGGACGGTGCCGGTGCTCGCGAACCTGCGGCCCGGCGGCGCGTACCTCATGGAGGACTTCCACTTCGCGGGCGGGATGCCCGGCTTCCTGTCGCGGATCGCGGACGTGCTCCACCTGGACCGGCCGACCGTCTCGCACGCCACGCTGCGCGACCAGCTCGACGGGGCGCTCGTGCACAACGACGAGGTGATCCGGGAGCGGCACCGGCCGCTGGCTGCCGAGGGCGGGCTCGCGGTGCTGCGGGGCAACCTGTGCCCGGACGGGGCGGTCATCAAGCACGTCGCCATGGAGCAGCGGTTCCTGAAGCACACCGGTCCGGCGGTCGTCTTCGACGACTACCGGACGATGCAGCGGACCATCGACGACCCGGCGCTCGGGATCACCCCGGACCACGTGCTGGTGCTGCGCGGCGCGGGCCCGAAGGGCGGTCCGGGGATGCCGGAGTACGGCATGCTGCCGATCCCGAAGTACCTGCTGGAGCAGGGCGTGCGGGACATGGTGCGCGTCTCGGACGCCCGGATGAGCGGGACGAGTTACGGGGCGTGCGTGCTGCACGTGGCGCCCGAGTCGCACGTCGGCGGACCCCTCGCGCTGGTCCGCACGGGTGACACGATCACCCTCGACGTCGACGCCCGCTCGCTCCATCTGCACGTCTCCGACGAGGAGCTGGAGCGCCGGCGGGCCGCGTGGACGCCGCCGCCGGCCCGGTACGAGCGCGGCTACGGCGCGCTGTACATGGAGCAGATCTCCCAGGCCGACACCGGCTGCGACTTCGCGTTCCTGGCCCGGCCGGGGACGACCCCCGAACCCTACGCGGGCTGACCCCGCGCCTCCGCACCGCCCGACCGCCCGCGTTGTTCGACCTGTCGAACGCCGTTCGCGAAGCGCCTCTCCTGTGCCCGGCCCCGACGGGCGGCGACAGCAAGCGCTTTCCGAACCGTTGCACCGCCCGCCCGAGAACGGAGCCGCCGTCATGGCCACAGCTGTGACCAAACCGCCCCGCACCGCCACGGCACGGGAGCGCCGCCGCACGGGAGCGACCCCCCGCCGACTGCCGTACCTGCTGATCGCGCCCGCGGGGCTGCTCATGCTGGGCTTCATCGCCTACCCCGTGCTGAGCGTCTTCTACTACAGCCTCCAGCACTACAACCCCACGAAGCCCTGGCGGAACGGCTTCGCCGGCCTCGACAACTTCACGAAGATCTTCACGGACGACCCGCACTTCTGGGGCACGCTGACCTTCAGCCTCAAGTGGGTCGTGGTGGAGGTGACGCTCCAGCTCCTCTTCGGGCTCGCGCTCGCCCTCATCGTCAACCAGACCTTCGTCGGCCGCGCGCTCGGCCGGGCCCTGGTCTTCTCCCCGTGGGCCGTCTCCGGCGTGCTCACCTCGGCGATCTGGGTGCTGCTCTACAACTCCCAGACCGGCATCACCCGTTACCTGGCGGACCTCGGCATCGGCGAGTACGGCACCTCGCTGCTCTCCGACACCGCGACCGTCTTCCCCGCCGCGATCGTCGCCGACCTCTGGCGCGGCGTGCCCTTCTTCGCCATCCTCATCCTCGCCGACCTCCAGTCGGTGCCGAAGGACCTGTACGAGGCCGCCGAGGTCGACGGGGCGGGCCGGCTGCGGCAGTTCTTCCACATCACGCTCCCGCACATCCGGGACGCGATCGTGCTGTCCACGCTGCTGCGCGCGGTGTGGGAGTTCAACAACGTCGACCTGCTGTACACGCTGACCGGCGGCGGCCCCGCGGGCGTCACCACGACCCTGCCGCTGTACGTCGCCGAGACCAGCGTCGACGCCCACAACTTCGGTTACGCCTCCGCCCTCACCACGGTGGCGTTCGTGATCCTTCTCTTCTGCTCGATCGTCTATCTGCGCCTGAGCAAGTTCGGAGGCGACAGCAAGTGACCGCCGCGGCCACCCCCACCCGTACCGCGCCCGCCGCCGGGACCACCGGTCCCGCGCAGCCCCCGCGCGACACCCCGCCCGCCACCGCCCGCAAGCGGCACCGGGCCTGGGACGAGGTCCCCCGCTGGCAGATCTACCTGCCGCTCGGCGTCTACCTCGTCTTCACCCTCGTCCCGTTCTACTGGATCTTCCTCTTCGCCGTCCGCCCGGCCGGCTCCACCTCGCTGCTGCCCTGGCCGATGACGACCGCGCACTTCGAGAAGGTGTGGACCGACCGCAGTTTCGGGGTGTTCTTCCAGAACAGCCTCATCATCGGCGTCGCCGTGCTCATCAGCACCACGCTGGTCGCGCTGGCCGGCGGATACGCCCTCGCCCGCTTCGACTTCCGGATCAAGAAGGGCTTCATGCTGGCCCTCCTCTGCTCCCAGTTCGTGCCGGGCGCCCTGCTGCTCGTCCCGCTTTTCCAGATCTTCGCCGAGCTGCGGATGATCAACTCGATCGGCAGCGTCATCCTCGCCGAGACCGTGTTCCAGCTGCCGCTGTCGATGATCCTCATCAGCGGCTTCATCAGGAACGTGCCGCCCTCGCTGGAGGAGGCCGCCTGGGTCGACGGCTGCAACCGGTTCCGCGCCTTCCTGATCGTCGTGCTGCCGCTGCTGCGGCCCGGCCTGGTCGCCGTCGGCTCCTTCGCCTTCGTCCACGCCTGGAACCACTTCCTCTTCGCCCTGATGTTCCTCAGCAGCCAGAGCAAGCAGACCATCCCGGTCGGCCTCAACACCCTGATGGGCGCGGACAGCGTCGACCTCGGCGCGCTCGCCGCCGGCGGCGTCATCGCCGCCGTCCCCGTGGTGATCGTCTTCGCCTTCATCCAGAAGTGGCTCGTCACCGGCTTCAGCGCCGGGGCGGTGAAGGGATGAGCACCGTGCCCGTACGAGACCCCCTCCCGGTCGTCCTCGCCGGCGCCCGCGGCCACGGCCGCAGCCACCTCCTCAACATCCACCGCCTGGAACGGCTCGGCCTGGTCCGCCTGGCCGGCGTCTGCGAGCTGCGCCCGCTCGACGCCGCCGAGCTCGACGGGCTCGGCGCGCCCGCCCAGTCCGACGACCTCGCGGCGCTGCTCGCCTCCACCGGCGCGCGGCTGACGGTGCTCAGCACCCCCATCCAGACCCACACCGACATGGCGCTGACCGCCGCCCGGCACGGCGCCGACGTCCTCCTGGAGAAGCCGCCCGCCCCCTCGTACGCCGAGTTCCGCCGGATGGCCGACGGCGTCGCGGCGGCCGGCCGGGCCTGCCAGATCGGCTTCCAGTCGCTCGGCTCGCACGCCGTCCCCGCCGTCCGCGACCTGATCGCGCGGGGCGAGATCGGCGAGGTGCTGGGCGTCGGCGCGGCGGGCGCCTGGGTCCGCGACGAGGCGTACTTCCGGCGCGCCCCCTGGGCCGGCCGGCGCCGCCTCGACGGCGTCGACGTCGTCGACGGCGCGCTGACCAACCCGCTCGCCCACGCCGTCGCCACCGCCCTCGCCCTCGCCGGGGCCCCCCGCGCCGAGGACGTCGCGGGCGTGGAGACCGAGCTGTTCCACGCCCACGCCATCGAGTCCGACGACACCTCCGCCGTCCGCGTCACCACCGCCGCCGGGCTGCCGGTGACCGTGGCCGCGACGCTGTGCGCGGAGAGGACCGGCGAGCCGTACGTGGTGGTGCACGGCAGCCGCGGCCGGATCACCTTCTGGTACCGCGAGGACCGGGTCCTGCTCCAGCGCGCCGGACACGGCCCGGAGGAGACCACGTACGGCCGCACCGACCTGCTGGAGAACCTGGTCGCGCACGTCACCGACGGCGCCCCGCTGCTCGTGCCGCCGGACGCGACCGGCGCGTTCATGCGGGTCGTCGAGGCGGTCCGCACCGCGCCCGACCCGCTGCCGCTGCCCGCCGCCCACTGGCGCGCCGAGGCCGGCGAGAGCGCCGGACGGCGGGTCGTGGCGGGCGTGGAGGCGCTGGTCGACGCGAGCGCCGAACAACTCCGGCTGTACTCCGAACTCGGCGCCCCCTGGGCGTCGCCGGCCCCGGCGGAGGTCCGGTGAACGGCACCGGCGGCACCGTCGCCCTGCGGGTCGGGGGCCGGACGGTCGCCCATTGCGTGACCCGCCCGGCGCTCGCCGCCGGCCACGCGCCGCGCCCGTACCTGCACCCGGTGACCACGCTCGCCGGGCGGACCGTCACCGAAGTGCTGCCCGCGGACCACGTCCACCACCTGGGCGCCGGGATCGCCGTCCCGGACGTCGACGGGCACAACTTCTGGGGCGGGCGCACCTTCGTCCGCGGCCGGGGGCCGGTCGCGCTCGACAACCACGGCGCGCAGCGGCACGACGGCTTCAAGCTGTGCGACCCGGACGGCTTCGTCGAGGAGGTGAGCTGGACCGCCGGAGGGGAGCGACTGTTCGCCGAGCACCGCACGGTCGCCGCGGTCCCGCTCACCGACTCGGCGTGGGCCCTGGACCTGACCTTCTCCGTCGCCAACGTCTCCGGCCGCGACCTGTCCATCGGCAGCCCGGCCACCAACGGGCGCCCCGGCGCCGCCTACGGCGGCTTCTTCTGGCGCGCCCCCAAGGAGGCCGCCGCACCCGAGGTGTTCGGCCCGGGCGCGGACGGCTCAGGCTCCGGCGGCCCAGGCCCAGGCTCCGACGGCTCAGGCTCCGGCGCGGACGGCGAGAAGGCGGTGCACGGCGTCCGCGCCGACTGGGTGGCGATGTGCGGCGACGGCTGGAGCCTGGTCTTCGCCGGGGCGACGGAGGCCACCCGGCGCGACCCGTGGTTCGTGCGGGCCGCCGAGTACCCCGGCGTCGGCTCCTCCCTCGCGTACGAGGAGCGGCTGGCGGTCCCGGCCGGCGGGACGTTCGTCCGGCGGGTGGTCACCGTCGTCGCCGACGGGCGGCTCGACCGGGACGGGGCCGCGGCCCTGGCCCGGAAGGCGGTGGCGTCGTGATCGGGACGACGGTGCCCGCCGTCACGGGCGACCTGGGGGACGGCACGTACCGCAACCCGGTGCTCGCGGCCGACTGGTCCGACCCGGACGTGCTCCGCGTCGGCGACGACTTCCACCTCACCGCCTCCAGCTTCGGCCGCGCCCCCGGCCTGCCGCTGCTGCGCTCCCGCGACCTGGTCAACTGGACGCTCGCCGGGCACGCTCTGCAACGGCTCGTGCCCGAGGAGGAGTTCGCCCTGCCCCGGCACGACCGCGGGGTGTGGGCGCCGTCCCTCCGCCACCACGACGGCCGCTTCTGGATCTTCTGGGGCGACCCCGACCACGGCGTCTACCAGGTCAACTCCCCCGCCTTCGAAGGTCCTTGGTCCCGGCCGCACCTGGTGAAGGAGGGCCGGGGGCTGATCGACGCGTGCCCGCTGTGGGACGAGGAGACCGGCGAGGCGTATCTGGTGCACGGCTGGGCGAAGTCCCGGGCCGGCTTCAACAACCGGCTCACCGGTCACCGGATGAGCCCGGACGGCACCCACGTCCTCGACGAGGGCGCCACGCTGGTCGACGCCGACCTGATCCCCGGCTGGTTCACCCTGGAGGGGCCCAAGCTGTACCGGCACGACGGCCGGTTCTGGATCCTCGCCCCGGCCGGCGGCGTCGCCACCGGCTGGCAGGGCGCCTTCCGCGCGGAGTCCTTCTTCGGCCCGTACGAGGAGCGGATCGTCCTCGCCCAGGGCGACACCGACGTCAACGGCCCCCACCAGGGCGGCTGGGTGCGCACCGGTGCCGGCGAGGACTGGTTCCTGCACTTCCAGCAGACCGGCGCCCACGGCCGGCTCGTCCACCTCCAGCCGATGCGCTGGGACGCGGACGGCTGGCCGGTGCTGGGCGACGAAGGCTCCCCCGTACGCGTCCACCGCAAGCCCGCCCTGCCGCCGGCGCCCCCGGCCCGGCCGGCCGTGGACGACGCCTTCCCGGGCGGCGCCTTCGGACCGCAGTGGTCGTGGACCGCCAACCCGGGCGCGGACTGGACGAGCCCGCACCCGGGGCAGGGGCTGCGGCTCGCCTGCGTCCGTACGAAGCGGGCCGGCGACCTGCGGTCGGTGCCGCACGTGCTGACGCAGCGGCTGCCCGCCGGGGCCCGGACCGTCGAGGTCCGGCTGCGGCTGGAGGCCAGGGCTCCGGGCGCCCGGGCCGGTCTGGTCGTGCTCGGCGACGCGTACGCCTGGATCGGCCTGGAACGGGACGCCGGCGGCGGGGTGGCGCTCACCCACCGCTTCGCGCCGGGCAACGCCGACCGGGAGCGGGACGCGGCCCGTGCCGTGCCGCTGGACTCCGCCGAGGCGCTGCTGCGGATCGAGGTCACCGCCGACGCGCGCTGCCGCTTCTCCTTCGACGCCGGTGCCGGACCCGTCCGGCTCGGACCCGAGTTCGCGGCCACCCCCTGGCGGTGGGTGGGCGCCCTGCTCGGCCTGTTCGCCGCCGCCCCGGAGGGCGAAGGGCACGCCGGGACGGGCGTGTTCACCGGCTTCCGCACCCTGGCCCGCTGACGCCGGCCGCCGCCACCGCCCGCCGCGCCCCGGCGGGCCCGCACACCCCCACGCTCCACCCCCATCCCCCGCACCACCCCGAGAGAAGAGAGCCGACGATGACCATCTTCCCCGGACGGCGCAGAGCCGCCCTCGCCCTCGCCCTCTCCGGCGTCCTCGCGCTGACCGCCACCGCCTGTGGTGACGACGGCAGCGGCGGCGCCGGCGACGCCGGAGCCGAGGGATCGGGCAAGGGCAAGATCACCTTCTGGGACAACAACGGCGGTGTCCGGACCGACGTGTGGAAGGAGATCATCGCCGACTTCGAGAAGGCGAACCCGGACATCGACGTCGAGTACGTCGGCGTCGCCTCGAAGGAGGTCCAGTCCAAGTACGACACCGCCATCCAGGGCGGCGCGCTGCCGGACGTCGGCGGCGTCGGCGCGGCGATGCTCGCCGGGATCGCCGCCCAGGGCGCCCTGGAGCCGCTGGACGAGCGGATCGAGAAGAGCTCCCTGTTCGGCAAGCTGAACCAGGGCATGCTCGACTCCGTCAAGGCGGCCGGCGGCCAGGACAAGCTGTTCACCGTGCCGACCTCGGCCAGCAACGGCGTCCTCTACTACCGCACCGACCTCTTCAAGGCGGCCGGCCTCGGCGAGCCCAGCACCTGGACGAAGTTCTACGAGGCGGCCGAGAAGCTCACCGCGAAGGACAAGAACCGCTTCGGCTACACCATCCGCGGCGGCGCCGGCTCCATCGCCCAGGCCCTCGACGCCATGTACGGCCAGAGCGGCATCCAGGAGTTCTGGGACGGCGACAAGACCACCGTCAACGCCCCCGAGAACGTGGCCGCGCTGGAGAAGTACGTCGGCCTGTTCAAGAAGAACACCCCGGCGGCCGACGTCAACAACGACTTCACCAAGATGGTCGCCCAGTGGGACAGCGGCGAGATCGGCATGCTGAACCACAACCTCGGCTCGTACCAGGACCACGTGAAGGCCCTGGGCACCGACAAGTTCCGCGGCATCCCGAACCCGACCCGGGACGACGGCACCCGCGTGATGGTCTCCAACCCGGTCGACGGCCTCGGCCTGTTCTCCTCCAGCAAGAACAAGGCCGCCGCCTGGAAGTTCATCGAGTTCGCCGCCTCCCACCAGTCCAACTCCAAGTGGAACAAGTCCGCCGGCGCCATCCCCGCCAACACCGAGGCGGCGCAGGACCCGTGGGTCCAGGAGGCCGAGCCGACGAAGCTGGCCGCCGAGGTCCTGTTCAGCGGCAAGGCGACCATCGTCCAGCTGCCGTACTACCTGCCCGACTGGAACACCATCTCCAAGGCCGACAACGAGGCCAACTTCCAGAAGGTGCTGCTGGGCACGATGCCGGCGAAGGACTTCGCGGACTCCCTCGCCGAGCAGCTGAACGAGGCCCAGGCCGAGTGGAAGGCCCAGAAGAAGTGACGGTGGGCCGCCGCGAGGCGGTCGCGGCCGGGGCGGGCCTGGTGCTCGCCCTGGCCGCCCGGCCGGCCGCCGCCCGTACCGGGGAGCCCGCCGCCGGGGGCACCCCCCGCCGCCGCACCCTCTTCGTCGCCGGAGACTCCACCGCCGCGCAGAAGTACGCCGACGCGGCCCCCGAGACCGGCTGGGGCATGGCCCTGCCGTTCTTCGTGCACCACGGGCTGACCGTCGCCAACCACGCGGTCAACGGCCGCTCCACCAAGAGCTTCCTCGACGAGGGCCGGCTCGCGCCGATCGCGGACGCCCTCCGCCCCGGCGACGTGCTCCTCGTCCAGTTCGGGCACAACGACGCCAAGAGCACCGACGCCGCCCGGTACGCCGCCCCCTGGGGCGCCTACCAGGACAACCTGCGGGTCTTCGTGGAGACGGCCCGCGCCCGGGGCGCCCGGCCGGTGATCGCGACCTCCGTGGAGCGGCGCCGCTTCGACGCCGCCGGCACCGCGCAGCGCTCGCTCGGCGACTACCCGGCCGCCGCCCGCGCGGTCGCCGCCGCCTCCGGCACCCCGCTCCTCGACATCGAGGCGCTGTCGCTGGAGCTGTGGCAGCGGCTCGGCCCGGAAGGCACCAAGACGTACTTCAACTGGACCGCCACCGAGCAGGACAACACCCACTTCAACCCGCCCGGCGCGATCGAGGTGGCCCGGCTCGTGGCCCGCGAACTGCTCCGCACCCGGGTCCTCGCCCCGCGCGAGACCCGCCGGCTGGACGACCCCGTCCCCGCCGACCGGATCACCTGGCCCCCGGCCACCCCTTCCGCATCCTGAGGAGAACCGCGCGTGAACAGAAGCACGAAGCTGGGAGCGGTGGCCGCCGCCGCCCTCGTCCTCACCGTCACCGCACCCGCCGCCGGCGCCCACCCCGGCCGGCCGGGCGGACCCGACCCGGCCCGCGCCACCCTCCCCGCCGGCGACGGCTGGGCGTCCAGCGGCACCGGCACCACCGGCGGCGCCGCCGCCGACGCCTCCCGCGTCTTCACCGTCACCACCTGGGCGGAGCTCCGGGCCGCGCTCGCCGTCCCCGGCACCGAGCCCCGCATCGTCAAGGTCGCCGGCACCCTGGACGCCGTCGAGGACGGCTGCGCCGCCTTCGAGGCGCCCGGCTACGACTTCCAGCGGTACCTCGCCGACTACGACCCCGCCGTGTGGGGGTACGAGAACGAGGTCAGCGGCCCGCAGGAGGAGCTGCGCGCCGCCTCCGCCGCCGCCCAGGGCCAGGCCGTCAAGGTCAAGGTGCCCGCGAACACCACGATCGTCGGCGTCGGCCGGGACGCGGCGATCCTCGGCGGCAGCCTCCAGGTCACCGGCGTCGACAACGTCGTGATCCGCAACCTGACCCTGGAGAGCCCGCTCGACTGCTTCCCGCAGTGGGACCCGACGGACGGCGCCACCGGCGCCTGGAACTCCGAGTACGACAGCCTGGTCGTGTACGGCTCCACCCACGTCTGGATCGACCACAACACGTTCACCGACGGCCGGTACCCGGACAGTTCGCTGCCCCGGTACTACGGCGAGGTCTACCAGCAGCACGACGGCGAACTGGACGTGGTGCGCGGCGCCGACCTCGTCACCGTCTCGTGGAACGTCTTCACCGACCACGACAAGACGCTGATGATCGGCAACAGCGACAGCGCGGGCGCCACCGACCGCGGGAAGCTGCGCGTCACCCTGCACCACAACCTCTTCGACGACGTGGTGGAGCGGGCGCCCCGGGTCCGCTTCGGCCAGGTCGACGCGTACAACAACCACTTCCGGGTGCCGGACACGGGCTACGTGTACAGCCTGGGCATCGGCCTGGAGTCGCAGCTGTACGCGGAGAAGAACGCCTTCACGCTGGCGCCGGAGGTCCCCGCCGGGCAGATCCTGAAGAAGTGGAAGGACGCGCCCGTCACCACCACCGGCAACTACGTCAACGGGCGCCCGGTGGACCTGCTGGCCGTCCACAACGAGCAGTTCCCGGCCGAGGCGCTGCGCGGTGACGCGGGCTGGACGCCGGTCCTGCGCACCCGGGTGGACCACCCGCGGGCCGTGCCCGCCCTCGTCGGCCGCCACGCCGGCGCCGGCCGGCTGCGCTGACGCCCGGCCCTCCCCCCCCCACACCCCGGGCCGGGGCGGTGCGCGGCCATCCCCGTCCCGTCGCGCCCACCCCGGCCCGGACTTCTTCTCCGGAGAACCCCCGCGCTTCCCGGAGAGAACCCTCCGCTTCCCGAACAACCCCTTCGCGAAGGAGCCCCCGCATGCCCTCGCACCACCTCCCGCACCCCCCGTTCGGCCGCCGCGCCTTCCTCGCCGGCACCGGCGCGGCCCTCGCCGCCCTCGCCCTGCCGGCGGCGCCCGCGCTCGCCTCGGAGCGGCCGGCCGGTCCCTTCGGCCGGTACGGTTCGCCCGCCGCCCGGCTGTCGGACCGGACGCTGTACGTGCACCCGGGCACTCTCGGCGACCACACCTCCGTCCAGGCCGCGGTCGGCGCGGCGGACGGCGCCGGCTGGACGCTGGTGCTCGCGCCCGGCACGTACCGGGAGACCGTCTCCGTCGGCCCCGCCCGGACCGGCATGACCTGGATCGGGGCGACCGGGGACGCCAGGGACGTCGTCGTCGTGTACGACAACGCGGCGGGCACGCCGAAGCCGGACGGCTCCGGTACGTACGGCACCAGCGGTTCCGCGACGGTCACCCTCCAGGCGGCGGACTTCACCGCCCACGCCGTCACCTTCGCCAACGACTTCCTCCGCACCGACCTGCCCGGCAACCCGGGCACGCAGGCGGTGGCGGTGAAGGCGCAGGGCGACCGCTCGGCCTTCTTCCACTGCCGCTTCCTCGGCCACCAGGACACGCTGTACGCGGACTCGACGTCCCTGGGGGCGTTCGCCCGGCAGTACTACGCGCACTGCTACGCCGAGGGCGACGTGGACTTCGTCTTCGGGCGGGCCACGGCCGTCTTCGAGCACTGCCACTTCCGGACGCTGGTCCGCCCGGACCTGGCGGGCGCGCCGTACGGCTTCGTGTTCGCGCCGTCGACGGCCCGTGCCAACCCGTACGGCTTCCTCGCCTCGCGCTGCCGGGTGACCAGCGAGGCCCCCGACGGGTACTACAAGCTGGCCCGCCCGTGGGTGCCGGGCTCGGACCCCACGGCGTGGCCTTCGCTGGTGGTGCGGGAGTCGGTGCTGGGTCCGGGGATCGACGCGGTGGCGCCGTACGCGAACATGCGGGACGCCCATCCGTGGCAGCGGCAGCGGTTCGCCGAGTACCGCAACAAGGGGCGCGGCGCGGAGGTCACCGTGCCGGAGAACCGGCCGCTGCTGACGCCCGCGCAGGCGGCGACGGCGACGCGGGCGGCGTACCTGGGCGACTGGACGCCCGGCTCCTGACGCCGGAATGCCGCTTGAGCGATGAAATACAGAAATCAACCTTTTTTGCCGTACGGAAGGGGTTTTCGGCCAAGGTGGCCGGTTAGTCGCGCAGAGACCGCGACGAACCGCATGGAGGGTGCCATGATCGCCCACGAACAGATACCGACCGTGCTGGACCACCCCGTCTACGACACCGAGGGCAAGAAGATCGGTGACGCCAAGAGCGTCTACCTCGACGACGCCACCGGCCGTCCCGAATGGGTCACGGTCAAGACCGGCCTGCTCGGCAACAACGAGACCTTCATCCCGATCAAGGACGCCTCCGTGGTCCAGGACCACCTGGAGGTCCCCTACCCGAAGGACCGGGTCAAGGGGGCGCCGCACGTGGACGTCGACGACCAGGGGCATCTGGACCAGCGCGAGGAGCAGCGTCTCTACGAGTACTACGGCATCCAGTGGGACGACGCCTGGCGGCGGGCCAACGAGCCCGGCGACGAGGGCTGGGCCCACGGCGGCACCGCGGGCACGGCAGGCACCGCGGGCACGGCAGGCACGGCGGGCGCGGCCGGCATGGCGGGGGCCGCCGGGACGGGCCGTACCGGCGACACCACCGACCGGATGGACGACGCCACCGGAACCGCCGGCATGGCCGGGACGACCGGCGCCGCGGGCATGACCGGCCGCACCGGCATGCGGGACGACCTCGGGACCGGCACCGACGACGCGATGACCCGCTCCGAGGAGCAGCTGCACGTCGGCACCGAAGAGGTCGAGACCGGCCGGGTCCGGCTCCGCAAGTACGTCGTCACCGAGGAGGTCCAGCAGACCGTGCCGGTGCACCGCGAAGAGGTGCGGGTGGTGCGCGAGCCGATCACCGAGGCCAACCGCGACGAGGCCCTGTCCGGCCCCGAGATCTCGGAGGCCGAGCACGAGGTGACCCTCCACGAGGAGCGCCCGGTCGTCGAGACGCGGGCGGTTCCGGTGGAGCGGGTCCGCCTGGAGACGGACGACGTGACCGAGGAACGGACGGTCACCGGAGAGGTCCGCAAGGAGCGCATCGAGGTCGAGACGGACGACACCGTCGTGGCCGGTGACGACGACGAGCGTGGCGGACCGCGCGGCGGCATGTGACGCCTTCGCCCTCCACGCACCCGAAGGCCGGCCTCGCGCCGGCCTTCGGCCGTGGTCAGCCGAAGCCGCCGCGCAGGGTGGTCCGGCCGCCGTCGCGGCCGGTGAGGACGACGGTGTACGTGTCGGCGGAGGCGTCCCGGACGCCCTCCGCGTGGTTGTACTGGGCGGCGAAGGTGTGCGGGCCGGGCGGGACCGCGCGGCCCGGCGCCAGGGTCCAGTGGTAGACGAGGAAGCCGGGTTCCTCCGCGACCGTGACGGTGAAGTCGCCGGCGGGGCGGGTCTGCCAGTGGCCGGTGCTCGCGACGCCGCCGGTGAGCGCGATCCGCACCTCGACGGCGAGGCCCGTGACCTCGGTGTCCGTGGTGACGGCCAGGTCGCTCTGGGCCCACCACCGGTTGCTGCCCGGGTCGACGGTGCCGGTCGCGCGGGCCGCCGGGCCGGGCGCGGCGGCGACGCCCGCCGGCGGCGCGGGCCGGTCCCGGAGGGCCGTGACGGCGAGGCCGCCGGCGCCGACGACGCCCACGACGGTCGCGGCGACGGCGGCCGTCACGGTCCAGCGGCGGCGGCCGGGCCGCGGGCCCGCCCACGGGGTGCGGGCGGGCGGCGGCGCGGCCATGCCCCGCTCGACCCGGGCCAGCATCCGGGCCCGGTCGGGCCGGTGGGCGCGGGCCGCGTCGCGCAGTTCGCCGCGCAGCTCTGTCTCGTCCATCAGCGTCTCCCCGCGGCGAGTTCGGTGGCGGCCCGGTCGCCGAGCAGTCTCTGGAGTTCCGCCATGCCCTTGGCGGTCTGGCTCTTGACCGTGCCGACCGACACGCCGAGGGCGAGGGCGGTGTCGCGCTCGGAGAGGTCGAAGGCGTGGCGGAGGACGACGCAGGCGCGCTTGCGGAACGGCAGGGCGCGCAGCGCGGTCCGTACGTCGAGGACGGCGGGCACGTCCGGGTCCTCGGTGTGCTCGGGGCGGCGGTCCCAGAAGGCGGCGATCCGGCGGCGTTCGCGGACGGTGCCGCGGATGCGGGTGCGGACCAGGTTGGCGACGACGCCCCGGGCGTAGGCGGCGGGGTGTTCGGCGGCGCGGACCCGGTCCCAGCGGTGCCAGAGGGCGAGCATGGCGTCGGCGGCGAGATCGTCGGCGGCGTCGGTCTCGCCGGTGAGGAGGTGGGCGAGGCGGGCGAGTTCGGCGTAGTGGCGGTCGAAGAAGGCATGGAACTCGGCGGCGTCCCCCTCCCGCCGGGGGCCGGCGGCGGTCACGGGCGTCCCGCCGGATCGCGGAACCGGTGGCGGGGCCCGCGGACGGCGGCCGGACCGACGGGCACGTCGTACGCGTCCATGAAGTGTTCCCCCCGGGGTGCCGTGGCGCCGCCGTGCGCGGGCACGGCGGCGGTGGTCAGCGGCATCCTACGGCCGGAGGCCGGGCGGGCCCTTCTGGGGGACCGCCCGGCCTCGTCGTACGCGGAGCCCGCTCGCGCGGGGCGGGCTGTTATTCGAGCAGCTCCGCGTACGAGCCCATGGCCAGGGCGATGTCCGCCTGGGCCCAGAACCGGTGGTAGGTGAAGACGGGGGCGGCGCCGCCCGCCAGGTACGCCTCGATCTTCGGCCAGGCCGGGTCGTCCTGGTAGAAGGAGCGGATCGAGGCGAAGGTGGAGGCGGAGTTCACCGCGTCGCCGTTCGGCATCACGCCGGTCCAGCCGGTCGGCACGTGCACCGGGTCGTCGAAGCGGCTGTAGTCGGCGCGGGTCTCCTCCACGGCGATGCCCAGCGGGTCCTGGTGGTGCTCCCACATGCCGTCGAGGAGGGCCTTGGCGACCCGCTTGGCCTCCGCGTGGCCGGACTTGGCCGCGTAGTAGGTGAGGGTCTTGGCGTAGGCGGCGGCCACACCGACGTCGTTGGTGTAGTCGGCGACGGTGACGTGCAGGCCGGTGTTGGCGCCGGGGTTCGCCGGGTTCCAGGTGTCCGGGGCGCCGGACCACTGGAGGGTGGACGGGATGCGGAAGGTGCCGTCGGGGTTGACCGTGGTCTTCGACAGCGCCCAGGTGACCCACTTGTCGAGGACGGTCTTCGCCTCGGCGTTCCCGGTCTGCTGGTAGTACTCGGCGACCCGCTCCATGGACCACGCCTGGAAGCCGAACCACTGGTTCGACGCCGGGTCGTGGTAGACGGGCTTCTCGTCGTAGTACATGCCGTAGAAGGTGGGGGTGCCGGCCGGCGGGGTGGCGTAGCGGCCCTGCCAGCTGTTGGTGGCGCCGCCCGCGATGGCGCCCTCGCTGGACTGGAGCCAGCGGTAGAACTCCAGCTGCCGGTCGAGGCTGGTCGCCCAGTCCGCCTGTCCGGTGGCCGACTTGGGCTTGAGCGGGGCGTACTCGCTGAGCGCGTAGGCCGCGAGCGGGTTCTGGTAGCCGCTGTGGTTGTGGCTGGAGCCGATCCGCCACGACCAGCCGGCCGAGGTGTCGACGGCACCGCCCCAGGCGTAGTACCAGGACATCAGGTAGTGCGCGCTGTCCTTGCCGGTGCCGGCCGGGCAGGCGACCGGGCCGACGCAGTTCCCGATCTTCTTGAAGTACTTGTCGAACATGGCGTACCGCAGGTAGTCGCCCATCTTGGCGGCCTTGCCGATGGTGGCGGCGACCTGGGCGCCCTTGCCCTGCTCCTTGGCCCACAGGTCGGCCCAGTAGGCGGCCTGGATGGCGCGGGCGTCGGCGTCGGGGGCGTTGGTGAACTTCCACTGCTTGGCGTAGGAGGCGTCCCCGGTGAAGAGGTCGAGGTAGCCGTTCTTCCCGCCGTAGGTGAAGTTGTCGCAGGTCGGGTGGGTGACCGTCTCCCAGACGGACTCCTGCGGGCCGCGCTGGAAGGTGTTGATGTACGAGGGGCCGGCCGCCGCCGGTCCGGCGGAGCACTTCCCGGGCTCGTTGCCGAAGCCGTAGACGTTGTCGACGTCCTGGATCCAGTGCATGCCGTAGATGTCGTCGGTGCCGTAGGCGCTCTTCAGCTCGGCCGCGATCGGGTCGGAGCCGGAGGTGACGCCGGCGTCGAGGCGGGCCGGGTACTGCGAGGGGAGGTCCCACTCGGGGGCGTAGGTGGCCGGCTTCGAGGCGTTGTAGGAGGAGTTCGTGGGCTGGTCGGCGCGGGTGGGGATCATGAACTTCTCCATGGTGTCCCACGCGCCGTTGAACTTGGTCCAGTCGCCGGTGATCTTGCCGTACATGGCCTGGAGCCAGATCAGGTAGCTGTACGCCTCCGAGGTCGTCTCGTGCCCGTGGTCGGGGGCCTCGACGATCAGCGTCTCGACCGAGTGGTACGGGATGCCCTCGGGCGAGAAGTAGCCGTTGGCCGGGTTGGTGATCTTCCCGTACAGGTCGAGGAAGCGGGCGTCGTACGTGGAGTCCGCGGCGAGCTGCGTGACCTGGACCTCGGCCTTGGCGTGGCCGGGGGCGGTCGCGGCGAAGACGGCGACGCCGGTGCCGGTGGCGCCCGCGGAGACGGTCACCTTCTGGGCGGTGTTCCAGTTCGCCGGGGTGAAGGTGAGGGTGGCCGGGGAGGCCGTCAGGTTCGTGTTGCCCGAGGCGCGGGCCACCGTGACCGTGACGTTCGCCGCCGGGGCCGTGGACAGCTTCAGGTCGAAGGTGCCGGAGGAGCCCTGGCGGACCGCCAGCTGCCCGGGGGCGGCGACGAGCGCGGGCCCGGCGGCCACGGTGATGCCGACCGGCGCGGACTCGGCGGAGGCGCCCTGGCTGTCGTACGCCTTCGCGTAGAGCGAGTGGGCGCCGGCCGCGAGACCGGCCGCGCTGTGGGTGAACGGCGCGGTGGTGTCGGTGCCCAGCAGGGTGGTGTCGCTGTAGAACTCGACCTTGTCGACGGTGGCGCCGTCGGCCGCGGCGGCCGTGGCGGCGAGCGGGACGGCGGTGCCCTCGGTGTAGACGGCGCCCGCGGCGGGGCTGGTGAGGACGGCGACGGGCGGCTGGTGGGCGCCGGCGCACCGGGTGCCGTTGACGGCGAAGTCCGCCGGCGCGGCGTTGGTGCCGGTGTAGGTGAACTGACCGCCGGTGGTGACGGCGGCGCCGGGGGCGACGGTGCCGTTCCAGCCGGCGTTGGTGACCGTGACGTTCTTGCCGGACTGGGACCAGACGCCGTTCCAGCCGTTGGTGAGCTTCTGGTCACCGGTGTGGGAGTAGGTGAGCGTCCAGCCGTTCAGGGCGGCGGTTCCCCGGTTGGTCAGGGTGAGCTCGGCGGTGAAGCCGGAGCCCCAGTCGTTCGTCTTGTAGTCGACGCTGCACTGCACGGCGGCGGCCTGCGCGGTGGCGGCGCCGGCGCCGGCGGCCAGGAGGCCGAGGGGGAGGGCGAGCGCGGCGGTCAGCGCGGTCAGGTGCCGGCGCGGACGGCGTGGTCTCAGGCGTGGCATGCGGTGGATCTCCTCGCGGCTCGGGTGTGGGGTGTGCGAAGAGCGGCCGTACGGGGAGGTGCGGGGCGGTGCTCGCGCGGTGGTCGACCTGCGCGGAGGCGGTGCTCGGCGGTACGGGGAGGGCATGGGAACAAGCCCTGAACCAGTGGGAGCGCTCCCACTGTGCAAGCGTGACGCAACCACGTCAAGATGCGTGAAGAGTCGAAGGCGGGTGCCGAGGAATTTACCCAACTCCTCTTTTCCTTGGCGGCTGTTGCCGCTACGGTCTGCCCGACCAGTGGGAGCGATTCCATCCCGTCGGCACGCCGCAGGACGCGTGCCCTCGCCGTGAGGACTCGCTCATGCGCCATCCCCCACGTCTCACCGCGCTGCTCGCCGGAGCAGCGGTCACGGCGGCGAGCACCGCGCTCGCCGTCGTGGGTACGGCCTCAGGAGCCGCGGCCGCACCCGTCTGTACCGTGGAGTACTCGGTCACGAACCAGTGGTCCGGAGGCTTCCAGGGTGCCGTCACCGTCACCAACCACAGCACCGCGCTGGACGGCTGGAGCCTCGGCTTCTCCTTCCCGGCCGGCCAGCGGGTCAGCCAGGGCTGGGGCGGCAGGTGGACGCAGTCCGGCGCCGCCGTCACCGTCGCGAACGAGAGCTGGAACGGCCGGCTGGACACCGGCGCCAAGGTGACGACGGGCTTCGTCGCCTCCTGGACGGCGGCCAACACCGCCCCCACCGCCTTCACCCTCGGTGGCACGGCCTGCGACACGGCCGGGCCGACCACCCCGCCCACGACTCCTCCCACCACACCCCCGACGACTCCGCCCACCACACCGCCCACCACACCCCCGACGACTCCCCCGACCACGCCGCCGACCCCCGTCTCCGGCGCCCCCGAACTCTCCGTCACCGGCAACACGTTCACCGACCAGAACGGCGCGGTCCGCCGGCTGCTCGGCGTCAACCGCTCCGGCGGCGAGTTCATGTGCGTCCAGGGGCACGGCATCTGGGACGGCCCGGCCGACGACGCCTCCGTCAAGGCGATCGCCGGCTGGAAGGCCAACACGGTCCGCATCCCCCTCAACGAGGAGTGCTGGCTCGGCCTGGACAACATCAAGCCCGAGTACCGGGGCGCGAACTACGTGAACGCCGTGAAGGACCTGGTGGCCAAGGTCCTCGCCCACGGCATGACCCCGGTCGTCGAACTGCACTGGAGCCACGGCCAGTACACCGGCAACTCCGCCGGCTGCGCCGACGTGCACGCCTCCTGCCAGAAGCCGATGCCCAACGCCCGGTACACCCCGGCGTTCTGGACCTCGGTCGCCGACACCTTCAAGCACGACGAACGGGTCGTCTTCGACCTCTTCAACGAGCCCTACCCGGACCGGGCGACCTCCACCGCGACCCAGGCGTGGACCTGCTGGCGCGACGGCGGCACCTGCCCCGGCATCGGGTACGAGGTCGCCGGCATGCAGGACCTGGTGGACGCGGTCCGCGCCACGGGCGCGAGGAACCTGATCCTCGTCCCGGGCCTCGCGTACGCCAACGACCTCAGCCAGTGGCTGACGTACCGCCCCACGGACCCGGCGGCGAATCTGGCCGCCGCCTGGCACGTCTACAACTTCAACATCTGCTCCACCGAGACGTGCTGGAACGACACCCTCGCCCCCGTCGCCGCGCAGGTCCCCCTGCTGGCCGGCGAGATCGGCGAGAACACCTGCGGACACGCGTTCATCGACCGCGTCATGAAGTGGTTCGACGACCGCGGGCTGTCGTACCTGGGCTGGACCTGGAACACCTGGAACTGCGCTTCCGGTCCCGCGCTGATCAGTGCGTACGACGGCACACCCACCGCGTTCGGCATCGGGCTGCGCGACCACCTGCGCGCGGTCACCCCGTGACGTCCGTCCGCCCCGTCCGTACCGGACCTCCCGCGGATCCCCCGCACCCCACCCCGAAAGGAACCCCCATCCCCATGAGCCGCACCAGCCGCACCGCCCTCCTGGCGGCCCTCGGCCTGATCACCGCGACCGGAGCCACCGCCACGGTGTTCGGCACCGCCACCGCCGGCGCCGCCACCCCCGGCTGCAAGGTCGACTACACCGTCACCAACCAGTGGAGCACCGGCTTCGGCGCCAACGTCGTCGTCACCAACACCGGCGACCCGCTGACCGCGTGGACGCTGGAGTGGAGCTACGCCGGCAACCAGCAGGTCACCCAGGGCTGGAACGCCACCCTCACCCAGTCCGGCGCCACCGTGACCGCCAAGAACGTCTCGTACAACGGCACGCTCGCGACCGGCGGTTCGACCTCCTTCGGCTTCAACGGCTCCTACAGCGGCACCAACGCCGTCCCGGCCACGTTCAAGCTGAACGGCGTCACCTGCAACACCGCCACGCAGCCGACCGACCCGCCCACCACACCCCCGACGACGCCGCCCACCACCCCGCCCACGACGCCGCCGCCCGGCCAGAAGGCGGACAACCCGTACGCCGGCGCCAAGGTGTACGTGAACCCCGAGTGGTCCGCGAAGGCCGCCGCCGAGCCGGGCGGCACCCGGATCTCGAACCAGCCGACCGGCGTCTGGCTGGATCGCATCGCCGCCATCGACGGGGTGAACGGCGGCATGGGCCTGCGCGCCCACCTCGACGAGGCCCTGAAGCAGAAGGGCTCCGGCGAGCTCGTCGTCCAGCTGGTCGTCTACAACCTGCCCGGCCGCGACTGCGCCGCGCTCGCCTCCAACGGCGAGCTGGGCCCGACGGAGATCGACCGCTACAAGACCGCGTACATCGACCCGATCGCGGCGATCCTCGCGGACTCGAAGTACGCCGGCCTGCGGATCGTCACCACGGTCGAGATCGACTCGCTGCCGAATCTCGTCACCAACGTCTCCGGACGTGACACGGCGACCGCCAACTGCGACGTCATGAAGGCGAACGGCAACTACATCAAGGGCGTCGGCTACGCGCTCAACAAGCTCGGCGCCATCCCGAACGTCTACAACTACGTCGACGCCGGCCACCACGGCTGGCTCGGCTGGGACTCCAACTTCGGCCCGTCCGCCGAACTGTTCAAGCAGGCGGCCACCGCCGAGGGCTCCACGGTCGCCAACGTCCACGGCTTCATCGTGAACACCGCCAACTACAGCGCGCTGAAGGAGGACCACTTCAAGATCACCGACAGCGTCAACGGCACCTCCGTGCGCACGTCGAAGTGGATCGACTGGAACCAGTACACCGACGAGCTCTCCTACGCCCAGGCGATGCGCGCCAAGCTCGTCTCGCTCGGCTTCGACAGCAGCCTCGGCATGCTCATCGACACCTCCCGCAACGGCTGGGGCGGCACCGCGCGTCCCACCGGCCCCGGCGCCCTGACCAGCGTCGACACCTACGTCAACGGCGGGCGGTACGACCGCCGCTTCCACCTCGGCAACTGGTGCAACCAGGCCGGGGCGGGTCTCGGCGAGCGGCCCCAGGCCGCCCCGGCCGCCGGCATCGACGCGTACGTCTGGATGAAGCCCCCGGGCGAGTCCGACGGCGCGTCGAAGGAGATCCCGAACGACGAGGGCAAGGGCTTCGACCGCATGTGCGACCCGACCTACACGGGCAACGTCCGCAACGGCAACAGCATGTCCGGCGCCCTCCCGGACGCGCCCCTGGCGGGCAAGTGGTTCTCGGCCCAGTTCCAGGAGCTCATGAAGAACGCCCACCCGGCGCTGTAGCCCGCACGCCCCGCGCCCGGACCCGGCGGACCGGGCGCGGGGCACGGCGCACCTGAGACGGCCGGGCGGAACCCCCAGGGGTCCCGCCCGGCCGATCCGTCGTGCCCGCCCGGCGGCTCAGCAGGAGCCCCGGACCACCAGCTCCGTCGGGAAGACCTGGCGGGGGTCCTGCGGGGTGCCCGCGACCTCCTGGAGCAGCATGCTCGCCATCGTGCGGCCCATCCGCTCCGTGGGCTGGCGCACGCTCGTCAGCGGCGGGTCCATCAGCCGGGCCACCGGCGAGTCGTCGACGCCGACGAGGGCCACGTCCTCCGGGGTGCGGCGGCCCGCCTCGCGCAGGGCGGCGCGCGCGCCCGCGGCCATCACGTCGGAGGCGACGAAGACCGCGTCCAGGCCGGGCCGGCGCGCCAGCAGCTCGCGCATGGCCGCCCGGCCGCCCTCCTCGGTGAAGTCGCCGGCCGCCACCAGGCCCTCGTCCGGGGCGTGGCCCGCCTCCGCGAGACCGGCCCGGTAGCCGCCGAGCCGCGCCCTGGCCACGTACATGTCCAGCGGGCCGGTGATGGTGGCGACGCGCTGCCTGCCGCGGGCCACCAGGTGGGCGACGGCGGCGCGGCCGGCGCCGATGTTGTCGGAGTCCACGTACGGGACGGGTTCGGCCTCGGAGCGGCGGCCGTTCATGACGACCGGGATGCCGAGTTCGCGGACCCGGTCGGGGAGCGGGTCGTCGCCGTGCACGGAGGCGAGGAGCACGCCGTCGACGCGCTGGGCGGCGAGGTACTGCTCGAAGCGCTGCCGCTCCTGCTCGCTGCGGACCAGGGTGAGCAGCAGCTGCTTGTCGGCCTCGGCCAGTCCGGCGCTGACGCCGCGGATGAGGTCGAGGAAGTACGGCTCGGCGAAGAGCCGGGCCTCGGCCTCGGGGATGACGAGGGCGACCGCGTCCGTGCGGCTGCCGGCGAGGGCGCGGGCGGCCTGGTTGGGGACGTAGCCGAGTTCGGCGACGGCCCGCGCCACGGCGGCGCGGGTCCGCTCGCTGACGCGCGGGGAGCCGTTGATGACGCGGGAGACGGTGCCCCGGCCGACCCCGGCGCGGGCCGCGACCTGTTCCAGGGTGGGTCTGCTGCTCTGCCGTCCGTTCACCGTCGCCGTACTCCCCTCGTCGGACATCGTGCCGCTCACCAGGGCCGCGGCGGGGCGGGGCCCTTCCGGACCGGCGGAGCGGGCACGCCGACGGGCAGGGGCCCATGGGGGCCGCACCGGGATGGGAGCGCTCCCACACTAGAGCACGAGATCGCCGCCGCGCCACGCGCGCGTTCAGGAGATGACGTGAAGACCCGGGTCCAGGCGGCCCGAAACCCGCCGAACACCTTCCGGTAACGAATCCGCGTTCATGTCTTGACACCCCCACCCCCCCGGCGGCAACCTTCCGGCAACGACGTGGGAGCGCTCCCATCAGGGAGCCGGCAGAACCTGCATCAGGTCCCGGCAGGGCCCGCCGAGCCGCGAGCAGCCGGCCGGACCTCTTGGCGCACAACGAGCACCACCTTTGGACGAGGAGAGTGGAATGCGCACTTCCAGCAGCAGACGTGGCCGCCGCACGGCCGCCGCGGCGGTCGCCGCAGTGGCCACCGGCACGGTCCTGCTCACCGGTTGCGGAAGCGACACGGACGACGAGGCCGGGAAGGACGGCGGCAAGATCACGCTGCGGGTCGGCACCTTCGGCTCGTTCGGTTACGACAACAAGACCGGCGCGAAGCTCTACGCCGAGTACGAGCGGCTCCACCCGAACATCAAGATCGAGGAGTCGAACGTCTCCGACGGCCAGAAGTACTGGGACACCCTGAAGCTGCGCCTCTCCCAGAACAGCGGCGTCGCCGACATCCAGGCCATCGAGGTCGGCTACATCGCCGAGGCCACCGGCCCGACCATGGCCTCCAAGTGGGTCGACCTGAGCAAGGAGGGCGGCGCCGACACCTCCAAGTTCCTCGACTGGAAGGTCAAGCAGGCCACCACCGGCGACGGCAAGGTCATCGCCCTCGGCACCGACATCGGCCCGATGGCCGTCTGCTACAACAAGGACCTCTTCGCCAAGGCCAAGCTGCCCACCGACCGCGAGGAGGTCGGCAAGCTCTGGAGCGGCGACTGGTCGAAGTTCCTCACGGTCGGCGAGACGTACAAGAAGAACGCGCCCGCCGGCACCGCCTTCCACGACTCCGCCAGCGGCCTGTTCAACGCGGTGCTCTCCAGCGACCCGGTGCAGTACGCCGACGCCTCCGGCAAGCTCGACTGGGAGAACAGCCCCGGCGTGCGCAAGGCGTGGGAGCTCGGCGTCAAGGCGGCCCAGGGCGGACTCACCGCCAAGCTCCGCCAGTTCGACGAGAAGGGCACCTGGAACGCCGCCTTCAAGAACTCCCGGTTCGCCACCGTCGCCTGCCCGTCCTGGATGACCGGCATCATCAAGGACCAGGCCGGCCCCGCCAACCAGGGCAAGTGGGACATCGCCACGCCGCCGGTCGCCGGCAACTGGGGCGGCTCCTTCCTCGCCGTCCCGAAGGCGAGCAAGCACGCCAAGGAGGCCGCCGAGCTGGCCGCCTGGCTGACCGCCCCCGAGCAGCACGCCAAGGTCTTCGCGGTGAACGGCAACATCCCGTCCACCAAGGACACCCTCCTCTCCGACACGGTGCAGAACGCCAAGCTGCCCTACTTCGGCGACACCCCGGTCGGCAAGATCTTCTCCTCGGCCGCCGCCGGCATCCAGCCCGCCGTCATCAGCCGTTACGACGGCCAGGTGAAGACCTTCCTCACCGACAACGGCATCCTCGACATCGAGCAGCGGGGCACCGACCCGGCCACGGCGTGGGAGAACGTCAAGAAGCTGGTCGAGGACAAGATCGACCAGTAGCGGGGACCCCGTGCCGGCCCGCCGCCACCGACGGGCGGCGGGCCGGCACCGTCCGCACCACCGCACGCATCGACCTGGAAGGACGCCACCCGTGGCCACCTCCGTACGGGCGGAGCAGGGCGGCACCCCGCCGTCCGCCGCACCGCCCTCCCCGCCCGCCGCCCGCGGCCGGCGCCGCGCCTCCGCACCGGGCGGCTGGCGCAGCAGGCTCTACCGCTGGGACGTCAAGGCGATCCCGTACGTCTTCATCGCCCCCTTCTTCCTCACCTTCGCCGCCTTCGGCCTCTTCCCGCTGCTCTACACCGGCTACCTGTCGCTCAACCGGGTCGAACTCGGCGGCACCGCCGAGTGGAAGGGCCTGGAGAACTACACCGACCTCGCCACCAGCGAGTTCTTCTGGAACGCGCTCCTCAACACCTTCACCATCGGGGTCATCTCCACCGTCCCGCAGCTGCTGATGGCCCTCGGCCTCGCCCACCTGCTGAACTACAAGCTCCGCGCCCGCGGGTTCTTCCGGGTCGCCGTCCTCGCCCCGTACGCCACCTCGATCGCGGCGGCGACGCTGGTCTTCGCCCAGCTCTTCAACACCGACTACGGCATGATCAACACCCTGCTCGACTGGGTGGGGATCGGGCCGGTCGACTGGAACAACTCCAAGTGGCCGGCGCAGATCGCGATCTCCGTGATCGTCACCTGGCGCTGGACCGGCTACAACGCGCTCATCTACCTCGCCGCCATGCAGGCCGTGCCGCAGGACCTCTACGAGGCCGCGTCGCTGGACGGCGCCTCCCGCTGGCGCCAGTTCATCAGCGTCACCATCCCGTCCATCCGGCCGACGATCTTCTTCACGATCATCGTCTCCACCATCGGCGCCACCCAGCTCTTCGGCGAGCCGATGCTCTTCGGCGGCAGCGTCGGCATCAGCGGCGGCAGCGGCCACCAGTTCCAGACGCTGAGCCTGCTGATGTACGAAAAGGGCTGGATCACCGGCGCGCTGGGTTCCGCCTCCGCGATCGCCTGGGTCATGCTGGCGCTCCTGCTGCTCATCGGTGGCATCCAGGCGCTGGTCTCCCGCCGCAACCGCAAGAAGCTGGGGGACTGACATGGCCCGCACCCTCGACACCGCCCCGGCCGTCGAGCCGAAGACGTCCGGGGAGCGCCCGGCGCGCCGCCGCTTCCGCCAGACGGCGGGCCGGCAGCACCACGCGGGACCGCTCACCTACGTGCTGCTCGCGATCGCCACGGTCGTCTCGCTGTTCCCGCTGTACTGGAACGTGGTCGCCGCCTCGCACACCGGCGAGCGGGTCGTCCAGGCCCCGGCGCCGCTGCTGCCCGGCTCCCGGCTGCTCGACAACCTCAGCTTCGCCTGGGACCAGGTCGACATGGGCGAGGCGCTGATCAACACCACCGTGGTGGCGAGCCTGGTGGCCGCGTCCACCGTGCTCTTCTCCACCCTGGCCGGCTTCGCCTTCGCCAAGCTGCCCTTCAAGGGCCGCGGCATGCTGCTGTCGCTGGTCGTCGCCACCATGACGATCCCGCCGCAGCTCAGCGTCATCCCGCTGTACCAGATCATCACCGACCTCGGCTGGTTCGACCAGCTGCAGTCCGTGGTGCTGCCCTCGCTCGTCGCGGCCTTCGGCGTGTTCTTCATGCGCCAGTTCCTCATCGAGGCGCTGCCCGTCGAGCTGGTCGAGGCGGCCCGCATGGACGGGGCGCACAGCCTGCGGATCATCTGGCACGTGGTCTTCCCGGTGGCCCGACCGGCCATGGCCGTGCTCGGCATGCTGGTCTTCGTGCAGGCGTGGAACGACTTCTTCTGGCCGTTCATCGCCCTCACCCCGGACGGCAACCCGACCCTCCAGGTCGCGCTCGCCGGCCTCGGCGCGGGCAACCACACCGTGGACCACGCGATCGTGCTGACCGGCGCGCTGATATCCACCGTGCCGCTGCTGCTGGTCTTCGCCTTCCTGGGCAAGCACATCGTGGGCGGCATCACCGCCGGCGCGGTCAAGAGCTGACCGACCCGCCCCTTCTCCGTACCGCAACCGCCCGGCTCCGTCCGGGTCCGCCGCAGCCGCCGGACCCGGACGAGCCGTCCCTCACCTCGCGTTGGGAGCGCTCTCCTATGACCGCGTCCGAAACCCGGCCGCTCACCGCCGTCCGCCAGTTCCCCTCCGGCTTCCTCTGGGGCGCGGCCACCGCCGCCTACCAGATCGAGGGGGCGGCCCGGGAGGACGGCCGCACGCCGTCCATCTGGGACACCTTCTCGCACACCCCCGGCAAGGTCTTCGAGGGCCACACCGGCGACGTGGCCGTCGACCACTACCACCGGTACCGCGAGGACGTCGCCCTCATGGCCGAACTCGGCCTGAACGCCTACCGGTTCTCCGTCTCCTGGTCCCGGGTCCAGCCCACCGGCCGCGGCCCGGCCGTCCAGAAGGGCCTGGACTTCTACCGCTCGCTGGTGGACGAGCTGCTCGCCGCCGGCATCGAACCCGCGCTCACCCTCTACCACTGGGACCTGCCGCAGGAGCTGGAGGACGCGGGCGGCTGGCCCGAGCGCGCCACCGCCGAGCGGTTCGCCGAGTACGCCGGGATCGTCGCCGACGCCGTCGGCGACCGCGTCAAGCGGTGGACCACGCTCAACGAGCCGTGGTGCACCGCCTTCCTGGGATACGGCTCCGGGGTGCACGCGCCCGGCCGCACCGACCCGGTCGCCTCGCTGCGCGCCGCCCACCACCTCAACCTCGGCCACGGGCTCGCCGTGCAGGCGCTGCGCGCCGCGCTGCCGGCGGACCGTCAGATCGCCGTCTCGCTCAACCTGCACGAGGTGCGGGCGCGCAGCACGTCCGCCGAGGACCTGGAGGCGGCCCGCCGGATCGACGCCGTCGGCAACCGCGTCTGGCTCGGCCCGATGCTGGAGGGCGCCTACCCGGAGGACCTGATCGCCGACACCCGGCACCTCACCGACTGGTCCTTCGTGCAGCCCGGTGACACGGCGACGGCGCACCAGCCGCTGGACTTCCTCGCCATCAACTACTACGCGCCCACCCTGGTGGCGCACGTCGCCGAGGGCGAGGAGAAGCCGCAGGACGACGGGCACGGCGACAGCGCCCACTCGCCGTGGCCGGGCGCGGACTCCGTGGCCTTCCACCGGGCGCCCGGCGAGCGGACCGCGATGGGCTGGCCGGTCGACGCGACCGGCCTGTACGACCTGCTGCGCCGGACCTCGGAGGCGTACCCGGACCTGCCGCTGGTGATCAGCGAGAACGGCGCCGCGTACGAGGACGTGGTCGGCGAGGACGGCGGGGTGCACGACCCGGAGCGGACCGCCTACGTGCACGCGCACCTGGCGGAGGTGCACCGGGCGATCGCCGACGGCATCGACGTCCGCGGCTACTTCCTGTGGTCGCTGCTGGACAACTTCGAGTGGGCGTACGGCTACGCGAAGCGGTTCGGCATGGTCCACGTCGACTACGACACCCTGCGGCGCACCCCGAAGACCAGCGCCCGCTGGTACGCGCGGGTGGCCCGCTCGGGCGAGCTGCACGCGCCCGACGCGGTCTGAGCCGCACGCGGCCGAGGGCCGTGCCGGATCACCGGCACGGCGCTCAGCCGTTCTTGAGAACCTGTCAGATGTCGACGACCCGGTAGCCGATGACGTAGACGCCGCCGGAGCCCTCGACGGTCCGCCACTGGGTCTCGGCGCCGACCTCGCTGCCGGTGACCAGGGTGGAGCCGAGCTTGTCGTCGCCGCCGAAGGTGTCCTTGTCCCAGAGGGTCAGGGTGCGGGCCTGCTCGCGGCCGAGGATGAGGGCGGCGCTGCTGTTGCCGTCGGCCATGGAGCGGACATACCCGGCGCCCATCGTCTGGTAGCTGATGCCGTTGCCCGGCCAGACCTTGACGGCGTTGCCGTTGGCGTCGGTGATCTTGAGGTACGCCTCGTCGTGGTCGCCCTCGCTGTGCTTCTGGCAGTGCAGCTCGAACAGCTCGATCTTCACGTAGTCGATCGGCTCGGCCTGGGCGGTGCCGGCGAAGGCGGCGACGCTCGCCAGCCCGAGGACGGCGGTGGCGGCGGCGCGTGCGACCCGGTTCTTGCGCATGGTGTGTCTCCCCCGAAGGTGTGCGTTCTGGTGTCCTGTTCTGCGTGCCGTTCCCCCGGCACGTCCCTTACTGTGCCGCCCCTCCCCCGCCCCGTTCTACGCGCGTTCCGCTGAACGGAACGGCTGCCGGGGCGGGGTGCGGCGCGGTTCAGGGGGCGAGCGCGGCGGGCGGCACGGAGCGGGACGGCACGCCGCGGGCCAGCAGCCGGCCGAGCGCGGTCCCTGCGGCGGCGACGGCCTCGCCGAGCGCGTCGAGCCGCCGCCCGGCGGGCACCATCGCGGCGAGCGCGGCGACGGTCCGCCCGTCCCGGCCCCGGACGGGGAACGCGGCACAGCACACCCCGTCCATCACGTCCTCCCGGTCGAGGACCGGACCGGCCCTGAGCGGTCCGCGCAGGGCCTTCCCGGCGGCGGTGTCGAGCCGGAACGCGGTGCCGTTCCGAACCGGCACCAGCGGCTCCAGCGCGCCGGGGGCGGAGGCGACGACCATGGCCTGGTCCTCGCGGAGCACGGCGAGGACGACGCTGGCGCCGGTCGCGGCGCGCAGCCCCTGCACCGGCAGCCGGGCGGCGCACCGGAGCCCGGGATGCGGCTCCCATCCCTGGCCGAGGCGGTAGAGCTGCGGTCCGACGCGGTAGCGGGAGCCGTGCCGCTCCACCGCGCCGAGGGCGACGAGCTGGTCGAGCAGCCGGTGCGCGCTGCCCTTGGGCACCCCGCAGGCGAGGGCGAGTTCGGTGACGCCGGCCTCGTCGCCGCACCGGCGCAGCGCGTCGAGGAGCGCGAAGGCGCCTTCGAGGACGCCCCGGCCGCGGCCCGGCCGGTCGTGCGCGGCCGGCGGGGCGGGGTCGCCGGGTCTCGGACGTGTCCCGTGGTCCATGGGTGCTGGTCCCCCTGTCTCTCGGCCCGGCCGGTGTCCCCCATGGCACGGCTCCGGGCGCCCTCCCACGATGCCGCAGACCCGGACGGACCGCCGAAGGGTTCGGCGCCGGTGCGTCGCGCCGGAACGGCCGGGAGCCGGGCCCGTCGCGGAGGACGGACCCGGCCCCGGTGGCCGGACGCGCGGGGATCAGACGCGGTCGGCGGCGATCAGCACGTACTGGAAGGAGCCGTCCTTGTACGACTCGATGAACGCCTCCTCGATGCCGGTGACCAGCGACGAGGTGGCGCGCAGCTCCCAGTAGGGCAGCGTGTCGGGGGTCAGGTCGATGACGGCCTGGGGCACGAGCCGGTTGTCGGCCATGGCCTTCAGGTACTCGCGGCGGGAGTGGATGTTGCACTCGAAGTGGGCGTTGATCTGGGAGACCCACTTGGAGGGCTGGCCGTACTTGGGGTTCCAGCAGCCGGTGATGGTGACGTAGCGTCCGCCGACCTTCAGGAAGCGGGAGTGCTCGGCCATCAGGTCGTCGAGGTCGACGTACATGCTGGACTCGTTGTTCCAGGACGCGGCGATGGAGCCCTTGGCGAAGGGGGTGTCGAGCATGTTGCACACCTGGGCGCGGACGTGGGTGTCGATGCCCATCTCGCGGGCGCGCCGGTTGCCGAACTCGGCCTGGGTGGAGGAGAGGGTGACGCCCTCGACCTTGCAGCCGAAGCGCTGGTGGGCCATGACGCTCGATCCGCCGCGTCCGCAGCCGGCGTCGACGAGGGTGTCGGCGGCGGTGATCGGGCCGAGGTGGTCGAGCAGGAGCTCGGTCTGGGCGGACTCCAGCCGGTGCAGCTCGGCGATCAGCTTCTTCTCGTACTCGCTGTCCTCGGGGGTGCCGAGGGAGGCGTGGTCGACGGCGCCGATGCCGTAGTGGTGGTGGTAGAGGCCGTCCACGTCACCGAGGCGCAGGTTCACGGGCCGGGCCTCGGCGTTCCAGTAGCGGGCGATGTCGCCCTGGTAGGGCGTCGCCGGGCCGGGGATGGTCGCGGAGGCGTCGGTGGTGGTGAGCTCGGTGGTCACAGGGGAGTCCATTTCTCGCCGGAAGGCGATTACCAGAAGTCGGGCAGGCTGTAGCGGAAGGTGTTGGTCTGGTGCCAGTAGTGGTTGCCGTCGACCCAGGTGGCGACGCCCTTGAGGAAGCGCGTCACGGTGGGGACGGGGAAGGCGGCGGCCACCTCGGCGGCGGCGGCCTCGAAGGCGTGCATGAGGTCGTTGTGGACCTCGATCGCCTTCAGGTAGGCGTCGCGTTCGGAGAGCTTCTCGCGCTCCGCGAGCACCACCGGCAGGTTGAGGTGGACGCCGGGGCTGGAGAGTTCCTTGGTGTAGGAGTACAGGTCGTTGACGATGGTCGTCGCGTTGCCCGCGAGGGCGATGACCCGCTGCATCTCCGGCCGGGCGTGCAGGTCCGCCGGCAGTTCGTAGCCGCCGACGGTGTCGGTGATGGTGGGGCAGGGGCGGAAGTTGTTGAACTGGCGCATCGCCAGGTACTCCCACACCTCGGGCATGTGGCCGGTCTCGGCCCAGGCCGCCTCGGCGAGGTAGCCCATGTGGAGGCGGGCCATGTCGTGCCGGTAGCGGTCGGACTGGGACGGCGAGGCGGCGGCGGTGAAGTACCGCATGGCCGAGCGGTAGGCGCGGCGGGGGGCGTCCGAGCCGAGCGACTCGGCCCACGCAGGCGCGTACTCGGCGGTGGTGTACAGCGGGTCGAGCGCGGTGTGCGCCATGAGGAGGCGTCCGCCGAGGCCGATGGGCGAGCCGCCGTGGTCCTCGCAGTAGCAGTCGTCGACGGCGTTCTCGGCGACCATGAGCCGGGTGGCGAGCATGACGTGGTCGACGGTCGGGGCGTCGGGGTGGCAGGCCACCATGTAGCGCCCGACGGAGAAGCCGTCGAACTGGCCCTCCCACTCCTCCGGGTAGAGCTGGACCTCGTCGACGGCCCAGTCCTTGATCCGGCGGCTGACCTCGTCCACCCGGGCGGGGTCGGGGTCGGGCACGGGGTGGAAGTAGAGGCCGGGGATGGGCCGGCCCTCCGCCGCGGAGGCGGCGGGGGCGGGCGCGGCGGCCGGGTCCGGCACCCCGTCCGGCACCGGGGGCGGTGCCGGACGGGCGAGCGACACGCTGGACGTGCCGAGTCCGCTGGGTCCGCCGGGGGTCCAGCGGGGCGCGGCCGCCGGCGCGGGCGCCTCGGCGGCCGGGCCGGTGAGGACCTGGGCGAGGACGTCGGCCCCGAGGCGGGCCGCCGCCGCGGGCAGGTGTGCCGGCAGGGGGGAGAGCCCGGGGTCGGGCATCCGTAGCTCCTTGCGGGGTGGGGTGGTCCGTCCCGGGGCCGGGACGGCCGGGGCCGTCAGTCGCGGCGGCGGGCGATCTGCACGTTCTCCATCACGCCGAGCGCGTCGGGGACGAGGACGGCGGCGGAGTAGTAGGTGGTGACCAGGTACGACATGATCGCCTGCTCGTTGATGCCCATGAAGCGGACGGAGAGGCCGGGCTCGTACTCCTCCGGGATGCCGGTCTGGCGGAGGCCGATGACGCCCTGGTTCTCCTCGCCGGTACGCATGGCGATGATGGAGCTGGTCTGCTCCTTGGTGATCGGGATCTTGTTGCAGGGGAGGATCGGGACGCCGCGCCAGGCGGGGACGGACTGGCCGCCGAGGTCGACGTGGTCCGGGTAGAGGCCGCGGGCGTTGAACTCGCGCCCGATGGCGGCGATGGTGCGCGGGTGGGCGAGGAACAGCTTGGTGCCCCGGCGGCGGCTGAGCAGCTCGTCCATGTCGTCCGGGGTGGGCGGGCCGGAGTGGGTCTGGATGCGCTGCTTGAAGTCGGCGTTGTGCAGGAGGCCGAACTCGCGGTTGTTGACGAGCTCGTGCTCCTGGCGCTCGCGCAGGGCCTCGATGGTCAGGCGGAGCTGCTCCTCCGTCTGGTTGTGCGGGCCGTTGTAGAGGTCGGCGACGCGGGTGTGGATCTTGAGGACGGTCTGCGCGACGGAGAGCTCGTACTCGCGGGGCTTGAGCTCGTAGTCCACGAAGGCGCCGGGGAGGACGGCCTCGCCGACGTGGCCGGCGGACATGGCGATCTCGGCCTCGCCGTGCTTGTTCTGCGCGTGCTCGGGGAGGCTGCTGAACGCGTCGATGTGGGCCTGGAGGGCCGGGGAGCCGGCCATCACCGTGGCGAAGTCGGCGCGGGAGAGGGTGAGCAGGGTGCCCGCGGTCTCGGCGGTGGCGGTGTAGTCCCAGGTGGCGTCGGCGTCGAGGAGGGCGTTCTCGCCGAAGCGGTCGCCGTCGCCGAGGACGGCGACCGTGATGTCGTCGCCGTAGGGACCCTCGGAGGTCTGGGCGATGCGGCCGTGGGCGAGGAGGTGGATCTCGCCGGCGGCGTTGCCGCGGGCGACGATGACGTCACCGGCGGAGAAGTCGCGCTGGACGCAGCGGGCGGCGAGCGCGGCGAGCACCTCGTCGTCGTCGAAGCCGCGCAGCAGGGCGAGTTCGCCGAGCTCGCGGGGGATGACACGGACGGTGGCGCCGTCCTGGACGAACTCCACCCGGCCGTCGCCGACGGTGTAGCTGAGCCGGCGGTTCACCCGGTAGGCGCCGCCCTTGGTCTCCACCCAGGGGAGCATCCGCAGCAGCCAGCGGGAGGTGATCTCCTGCATCTGCGGGGCGGACTTGGTGGTCGAGGCGAGGTTCCGCGCGGCGTCGGTGCTGAGGGACTGCTGCGGGAGTGCCGCCTGGGCTTCCGGGCTGGTGTCGACGGTCATCGGACCGGGGTCTCCTTAGCGAGGGTGGTGACCGGGCACGGCGACACGCCGGACCCGTCGAGGAGGGAAGGGAGGGAGGGCGCCTGGCCATCCGTCCAGACCCGGGGAACAGTAACGGCCCGTCAGCGGAGCGTGCCCGGCGAGACGAGGGGCATTACCTCGATGCAGTGATCTTGTTCAGGGCGTGGTTTACCCCCTTCCGCGTCGGCTTTCCGCCACGGTCGCGGACGGGCCGGGGACATGCGGGCCGGTGGCGGGCGCGGGGCCGGGCGGCGCTCCCGATCGGACGGCACGCATTCCGGCCACGCCGAGGCCTGCACCCCCTGCTTGACAACCCGCCGCTGCCGTCACACAAGTCAACCGGCGGCGTCAACGGAGGCCCGGGCGGGTTCCGCGCCGGGTCGCGGGCTCCCCGCCCGCCGCGCCAACTGCCGTTCACCGTCCGCGAGTTCGTGGGACGATGCAAGTCTCGGGACAAAGGGGGTTCCCGCGAGTACGGGGGTACGCATGGGGGCGGGGCACGCGCGCGGGACCGGGCGCGGCGGCGCGGGGCGGTCGGCGTGGTGAGCGGGGCCCCGCACCCGTACGCGGAAGGGGCGCCGGACCGGAGGTTCGCGAACCGGGACCTGCTGCCGAACGACACCGGGGAGTTCCGCTGGCGCTGGTGGGACTTCGCGGCGATCTGGATCTGCGTGTCCTGGAGCCTGGCCTACCTGATGCTGGCGGGGATGCCGGGGCAGGAGCGGTTCACCTGGCCGCAGACGCTGCTGATCTGCGCGATCGCCCAGATCGTCGTCCTGCTGCCGTCGTTCCTGGTGGAGCACGCCGGAGACCGGTACGGGCTGCCGTTCGCCGTCTTCGCCCGCAGCGCGTTCGGGGTGCGGGGGGCCGCGCTGCCGGCGCTGCTGCGGTTCGCGTCGGCGTGCGTGTTCTTCGGCCTCCAGGCCGACCTCGGCGTCCAGGGCCTGTCCATGCTCACCGGGGGCCTGCTCGACTCCGACCGCGACAGCGTCCTCACCCCCGCGTACCTGGTGTTCCTGGCGCTCCAGCTGTGGATCATCTCGAAGGGGCCGGACGGGCTGCGCAGGTTCGCGGACCTCGCGGCGCCGGCGCTGGTCGCGGGTCTCGCGGTGGCGTTCGTCTGGGCGTCGGCGCACGGGACGGAGCCGGTGCTGCCCGAGCCGGCGCGCCGATCGGCTGGGGGGCGGACTTCTGGGGGGCCGCGGCCCCGGCGCTGGCCTCCGCGACGGCCCTGTTCGCGGCGGTCGGGCTGACCGTGCCCGATCTGGTGCACCTGGGGTCCCCGGGCCGGCGCGCCGAGGGAACCCGCTCGCGCCTGGGGGTGGGGCTGCTGCTCCCGGTCCTGATGACGGGCACCCTGCTGTACACGATGGCGCTGATGTCCCTGGCGGGGTTCACGAGGGACGGCTACCACGGCACGCTGATCCTGCACGCGCTGGAGGACCTGCCGGGCGGCAGCCTCCTCGCGGCGGCGATGCTGATCGCCGCGACGCTCTGCGCCAACCTCGGGCTGAACCTGGTGTCGGCCGGGTACGACCTGTCGAGCACCGCCCCGTCCCGGCTCGGCTTCCGGGGCGCGGCGGTGCTCGCGGCCCTCGTCGGCACGGCGGTCGCGTGGTGGGCGCGGAGCGGCGACGCGTACGAGGCGGTGCTGCGCTGGGCGGACCTGGCCGAGGGCTTCTTCGGCACGGTCTCCGGGATCCTCGTCGTGGAGTACTGGATCGTGCGCGGGACGCGGCTGCGGCCGGCCGACCTGTACCGGGCCGGGGGGCCGTACTGGTACGAGGGCGGCTGGAACTGGCGGGCCGTCGTGGCGTTCCTCGTCGGCGGGGTGCTGGCGGTCGGCGGCTCCTCCGACGGCCCGGGGGCGGGCGGTCCGCCGCTGCCGTTCCTGGCGCCGCTGGACGACTTCGGCTGGCTCGTCGGGCTGGTCGTGGCGGGCGGGCTGTACGCGGCGCTGACACCGGGGGCGCGGCGCCGGGGCGGCGGAGCGGACGCCTGACCGGGCGGGCGGAGCCGCGCGGTGATCGTGTGCGCCGGCGGCGCCCGCTCCCCGGCCGCCGGGGCCGGCCGCCCGACTACGATGTGCCCGGTCGCGGCCGGGATCGGCGGAGAGGACGGGGACGCATGCGTCGGCTCGGGGAGCTGGAAGCGGAGATCATGGACCGCTTCTGGCGGTGGGGGCGCGCCGCCACCGTCCGCGAGGTCGTCGACGACCTCAACCGGCACCGCGACATCGCCTACACCACCGTCACCACCGTGACCGGCATCCTGTTCCACAAGGGCCACCTCACCCGCACCCGCGAGGGGCGCGTCTGGTTCTACCGGGCCGCGGCCACCCGCGAGGCGTACGCCGCCGCCCTCATGGAGGACGGCCTCGGCGCCAGCGAGGACCGGACGGCCGCCCTCGCCCGGTTCGTGGAGAACCTCGACGCCGGCGAACTCGACGCGCTGCGCGCCGCGCTCCGCGCCGCCGAGCGGCGCACCGGGGCCTGAACGTCGCCCCGGCCGTGCCCGGCCGCGCGGCGCTGCTTTCGCCGGGCGTGGCCCGGCTGCCGCCGGGGCTGTGACGGGGCACGTCCGAAACACCTGTGCACGCCGGGACGGGGTGGCTCGTTGGACCGGGCGAACCCCTCGCTCGCCGTCTCCCGGAGGCCGACATGCACCCCCTGCCCGTGGACGAGTTCGTCGCGACGCTGCCGAAGGCGACGCTGTTCGGCGCCGTGTACTTCACCGACCTGGACGACCGGCCCGTGCAGCTCCACGCCGTGTACAGCGACGAGCACCCGTGGCAGCTGCCGGGCGGGACGGCCGAGGCGGGCGAGCGCCCGTGGGAGACCGCCGTTCGGGAGACCGAGGAGGAGACCGGGCTCGTCGTGCCGGGGCCGCCGCGGCTGCTCGCGGCCGTGTTCGGGCTGCCGGGGGCGGCGTGGCCGCTGGCGAGCGCCGGGTACGTGTTCGACGGCGGGCGGCTCACCGACCGGCAGATCGCGGAGCTCGTGCTCGACCCGGCGGAGCACGACGAGGTCCGCGTGCTGCCGCTCCCGGAGTGGCGGGCGCTGATGCCGGCGCGGGACTTCGCCCGCCTCGCCGCCTTCGCGGAGGCCCGGCGCACGGGCACGGCCGCCTACGTCGGCACGTGGGACTGGGACGAGACGCCGCCGGACGCCGGCGCCGGGAGCTGCTGAGGCGTCATGCGGCGGGGCGGCGGGGGTCCTCCGCCGAGCGCAGGGCCCGCAGCAGTGCGCGGAGGCGAGGGGTGGGCGGTCCCGGCGGGACGGCGAGCGCGGTGGTGACGGTGAGGCCGGCCAGCGGGCGGACGGCGACCCGGGGCGGCGCCGGGAGGCCGCGTACGTCGTAGAAGACCGTCCAGGACGGCTCCGGGTCGGTGCCGATGGCGGTCAGGGTCTCGCGCAGGCCGGTGAACGGCGGGCCGGCGGGCGCGCGGACGGCGCCGGTCACCAGGTCGTGGAAGGGCGGGTTCTCGCCGCGCGGGGCCAGCCGCAGCGGCAGCGCCGCCAGTTCCCCCGGTTCCAGGCGGGGCCGGGTGGCGAGCGGGTGGTCGCGGGGCAGGGCGGCGTACAGCGGATCCGTCCACAGCGGCAGCAGCGCGAGGCCCGGGGCGCTGTCCACGGCCCGGACGAGGGCCGCGTCGAGTTCGCCGGTACGGACGGCGGCGAGCCGGTCCGTGACCGGGAGGCTCCGCAGCTCGACCCGCAGGCCGGGCGCGCCGGCGGTCAGGTCGGCGAGGACCCGGTCGAGCCGGTCGCCGGGGCCGTGGACGGCGCCGAGGCGCAGCACCCCGTCGTCCCCGGCGGCAATGTCGGCGGCCACCCGGGCGGCCCGGCCGGCCGCCGCGAGGACCGCCCGCGCCTCGGGCAGCAGCCGCTCCCCCGCGCCGGAGAGCCGCACCCGGCGGGTGGTCCGCTCGAAGAGCGGGGTGCCCCACTCCTCCTCCAGCCGGCCGACCTGGCGGCTGACGGCGGACTGGGCGACGCCGAGCCGGGCGGCGGCGCGGCCGAAGCCGCCCTCCTCGGCGACGGCCACGAAGTACCGCAGCTGCCGCAGTTCCATGGGGGCTCCCTCCCGCCCGGGGGCGATTCATCTCGGAACGCGATCACCGCCATGCTCAACGGCCGCTGGTTCCCCGTTGCTTCCCGGGATCGAATGGGAGCGCCGGAAGGAAGGCACCGACGGAACGAGCCGGGGAGTGACGGGCGATGGGGCAGCGGGCGGACGAGCGGGCGGCGGCGCTGGTGGTGCGGGCGGAGGACGCGGAGCGGGTGCCGCTGCCGCACGGCGGGGCGTTCGTGCTGCTCGCGGACGGCGGGGACACGGGAGGGGCGCTCGGTGCCAACCGGCTGCTGCTGGGGGCGGGGGCGACCGGGGCGCGGCCGCACTTCCACGCGCGTTCGACGGAGCTGTTCCACGTCCTCGGCGGGACCATGTGGTTCACCCTGGACGGGCGTACCGCGCGGGTGGGGGCGGGCGGTCTCGTCGTCGTCCCGCCGGGGGTGCCGCACTCGTTCGGTGCCGTGCGGGGGTCGACGGCGGACGTGCTGGCGGTTCTGACGCCCGGCGTCGACCGGTTCGGTTACTTCCGGGCGCTGGGCCGGATCCAGTCCGGGCAGGAGCCGTTCTCGGTGCTCCTGCCCGAACAGGACCGGTACGACGTGCACTTCGTGAGCGTGCCGGAGGACGGTCAGCCCTGATCGGCCGCGTAGGAGGCCATCCAGGTCAGGGCGGCGTTCCAGTTGATGGTGATCTCGTTGGTGGACCAGGAGTGGATGTCGTCGATGTAGCAGAACTGGCCGGTGCAGCCGGTGAGTTTCGCCTGGGCGACCGGGTCCTGGATGCTGGAGTTGGGGCCGCCGGCGAGCGAACCGGCGGGCGGGCGGGGCAGGTTCGGGTCGAGCTGGTGGGCGTACCAGCGGCTGTGCTGGTTCTGGGCGGCGGCCTCGCCGTAGCCGGTGACGTAGGAGAGGTTCAGGGCGTTGCGGCCGAGGACGTAGTCCATGCTCTGGAGGGCGCCGTCGCGGTAGGCGGTGCGGCCGGTGAGGTCGTGGGCGGTGGCGAGGACGGCGGCGTTGTTGAGGATCTGGTGGGTGGAGCCCCAGTCGTACCGCTGGCCCTCGGGGGCGTACGGCATGCCGTAGGGGTGGGCGCGGAGGGTGGCGAGGTAGCGGTCGGCGCCGGCCCGGACGGACTGGCGGACGCGGTCGCGGCCGGGGAGCCGGCTGGGGACGGTGGCGAGGTCGAGGCGGGCGGGGACGGCGGTGGCGGCCCAGTCGAAGGCGACGGGTCCGAAGATGTCGGCGGTGTGGACCGGGGAGGTGAGGACGTGGTCCTCGAACTGCCGCTCGCCGGTGGTGAGGTAGAGCTCGGCGGCGGCCCAGTAGAACTCGTCGGCGACGTTCCGGTCGGGGTAGGCGCCGCCGCCGACGCCGTCGCTCTCGGAGGCGAGGACGTCGGGGTGGGCGAGGGCGGCGGCCCACGCCTTGCGGGCGGCGGTGAGGGCGGTGGCGGCGAACCGGGGGTCGTACTTCTGGTAGAGGCGGGCCGCCTGGGCGGCGGTCGCGGCGAGGTTGAGGGTGGCGGCGGTGGTCGGCGGGTGGAGCTCGCGCTTCTGCGGGTCGTCGGCGGGCAGCAGCGGCAGGCCGGTCCACTGCTCGTCGTGGACCTTGTGGTGGGCCATGCCGGCGAGCGGTTCGCCGTCCGGGACCTGCGTCTTCAGCAGGAAGTCCAGCTCCCAGCGGACCTCGTCGAGGAGGTCGGGGACGCCGTTGCCGCTCTCGGGGAGGGCGAGCGTGCCGTCGCCGTACGCGCCGGGGGTGCCGGTGCGGGCGTGCAGGGACCGCTCGTGGGCGGAGAGCAGCTGCCAGACGGAGATGCCGCCGTTGACGACGTACTTGCCGTGGTCGCCGGCGTCGTACCAGCCGCCGGTCACGTCGAGGGTGTACGAGCAGACGCCGGGCCGGCAGGGCACGTCGCGGTCGCCCTGGTTGGGGGCGGTGCCGACGTGGCCGGCGGCGCGGCCGTAGCCGGGGCGCAGGTCGTCGCGGATGGGGGTGCCGCTGCGCTGGGTGTAGTAGAACTTCGCGGCGTCCAGGCGGAGCCGGTCGTAGGCGTCGGCGGCGATGTCGAAGGGGTGGCTGGTCTCGCCGTCGGCGACGAGCGTGAAGCCGCGTCCGGGCGTGCGGTGGTGCCCGAAGTCGACGGAGTGGACGCGCTGTCCGGAGGACGGGTCGAGGCCGCGCGGGACGGTCGTGCCGCGCGCGACGACGGTGCCGCGCGCGTCCTTCAGCCGCCACGGCAGCGGCTCGGCCGCGTCGGTGACGACGGTGGCGTTCTTCGGCCCCCGGGGCAGGTAGCCGACCTGGTTGACGCGGACGCGGGGCCCGGTGTCGGGTTCGTACGTCTCCGGGGGCACGCCGCCGAGCAGCGAGACGTCGTCGAGGCAGAAGCGCCAGGGTTCGGCGGAGCCGCCGAGCTGGAAGGCGACCTGGCCCTGGGCGGTGTCCACCGGTGAGGCGAAGGTGTACGTGTAGGTGTCGCCGGAGACGCTGAGCTGCGGGACGACCTCGTGGTAGGCGTCGTACGGGGCGACCTGGAGGCCGACGACGGCACGGACGGAGTGGCCGGCGGGGGTGCCGGTCGCGCGGAAGGAGACGCGGTACGACTCGCCCTTGACGAGCGCGAGGTCGTTCTGGCCGACGGCCGCGTCCCAGCGGTTCGCGGTGCCGCCGGGCACGTCGGCGCAGAGCGTGCCGCCGTCCGTCCCGGCGGTGACGCCGCTGGTCCACCAGGAGTCGGTGCCCGCGTCGAAGGTGCCGTTCCTGATCCGTTCGGTCTCGCCGGCGCCCGCGGGCCCGGCGGGCACCGCGGTCAGGCCGGCGGCCAGCAGGGCCGTCAGGGAGAGCAGGGCGGTTCTGCGTCGGTTCACGTCCGGGCTCCTCGGTGGGGTGGCGGAGCGGGCATGGGAGCGCTCCCAAGGGGAGCGGTGGCCATCCTGGCGGCCCGGACGCGGGGTCGTCAACGGCCCGGACGCGACCGGGTGCCGCCGGCCGGTTCCGGTCGCGCGGCACCGGTGCCGGCGGGCCGTCGCGGGGACCGGACGCTGCCCGGGACGGCTGACGGCGGGTCCGGCGGGTAGACGCCGGACAGGAACGACGACCCGGACGGAAGGCGGCGAGGACGGTGCGAGGACACTCCCGGAGCAGCGCGCCCGCGTCGGCGGCGGACGGCCGGCCCAGGCTCACGGACGAGGAGTTCCGGACCCTGATGCGCGAGGCCAGGACCCTGGCCCGGCGCCGGGTCCTGGGCAGACCGCCCCCGGGCGAGAGCGACTTCGCGCTCCGCACCCAGCACGCGGAGTTCGGCGGGGCGGCCCATTGAACGGCGGCCCCGCCGGGCGCGCGATCGGGTGAAGCCGGTACGGCGTGGGGGCCCCCGGGGGGGGGGCGCCCGGCCCGCGCGGGGGGGGGGGGGGCCGGGGGGGTGTGTTATTAAAAAAATAAGCGGCC
>NZ_JBHVMF010000023.1:0-43870 GCF_042797055.1 Streptomyces sp. NPDC057854 | reverse complement strand
GTGCTCCTGGCCGCCCCCCCCCCCCCCGGGGGTGGGGGGGGGGGCGCCCATTTCCCGGGCGCCCCCGCGGGGCGCGCGTGGGGGTGACGCGGGGCGGGGGGGGGCCCCGGGGGGGGGGGCCCCCACGTCCGGCGCGTGCAGGGTGGGGCCAGGAGGGTGACGCATGAGACGTACGAACCGTGGGAGACGCGCGGCGGCCGTGCTGGCCGCCGCGCTGCTGCTCGGCGGCTGCGGCGCGTCCGCGGCCCGCGAGGACGGCGCGACCGACGCCGGACGGCGGTTCGCCGCCGCGCTCGCGGCCGGCGACTTCCGCACCGGCTGCGCGCTGCTCGCCCCGCAGACCCGCGACGAGGTCGAGGAGGACGGGCGGACGCCCTGCGCGGCCGGCCTGCGCGAGGCCGGGCTGCCGGCCGCCGGGGCGCCGCTCGGCGTCGACGTCTACGGGCGCGAGGCGCTGCTGCGGATGGCGGGCGACACGCTGTTCCTGTCCCAGTTCGACGCCGGCTGGCGGGTGACGGCCGCCGGGTGCGAGGAGCAGGCCATGGAGGACGAACCGTACCGCTGCTCGGTGAAGGGAGGCTGACGGCATGAGGATCGTGTTCCTCGGCTGCGTCGTGACGATCCTGGGCGGGCTCGCCTACTTCACGGTGATCGGGGCGATGCACCGGTGACGCGCGAGAGCCGCGGAGAGCGCCCGGCGGCCACCGGCTTCTGGCGGACGAACAGCCTGACGCTCGCGTTCGGCGCGGCCTTCTTCGCCGTCCTCGCCGGCCAGGCGGTCGCCGGACGCGCCGAGTTCAACGAGCAGCTGGCCGTGGCGGGCCTCCAGCAGGTCGGCTTCGGCGCCTACCTGACGTCCTCCGACTTCGCCGTGGACGTCACCGAGAACTGGCAGTCCGAGTTCCTCCAGTTCTTCCTGTACGTGTACGGGACGGTGTACCTCCTCCAGCGCGGCTCGCCCGAGTCGAAGCCGCTGGACCGGGTGGGCACCGAGAGCGACGAGTACCAGCGGATGGGCCCGCACGCGCGGGCCGACTCGCCGCGCTGGGCGGGCACACGGGACTGGCGGCAGAAGCTGTACTCGCGCTCGCTCGGACTCGTCATGGGCGTGTTCTTCCTGCTGTCCTGGTTCGCCCAGTCGGTGTCCGGGGTCGCCGCGTACAACGCCGAGCGGCTGCGGCAGCTCCAGGCACCCGTCGACTGGGGCCCGTACCTCCTGTCGGCCGAATTCTGGAGCCGGTCGCTGCAGAACTGGCAGTCGGAGCTGCTGGCCGTCGCGTCGATGGCCGTGCTCTCCGTATACCTCCGGCAGCGCGGCTCCCCGGAGTCGAAGCCGGTCGGCGCCCCGCACACGTCGACCGGCGTCGAAGGCTGACCGCCGCCGCTCAGCGGTTGTCGTAGCGGGCCGTGAGCGCCCCGGCGGCGGCCCGCGCCACGGGCACCGACGCGTCCGCGTCGCGGCGCCGCCCGTCGAGCGGCAGCCGGTAGAGGGCGTAGGCGTGATCGATCACGGGCTGCGCCACGTTCCGCACGCGGACGCCGCCGGCCGTCATGCCGTGCTCGGTGCCGAGATGGGCGTGGCCGTGGACGGCCAGGTCGGCGCCCTCGGCGTCGATGGCCTCGGCGAGCAGATAGCTGCCCAGGAACGGGTAGATCTCCGGCGGTTCGCCCGCGAGGGTGTCGGGGACCGGCGAGAAGTGCGTGAGCGCGATGCGGACGGCGCAGCCCTCTTCGCGCAGGTCCGCGAGGGCGCCCGCCAGCCGCTCCGCGCTGTGCCGGGTCGTCCGGACGAACGCCTTCATCTCGGGCTCGCCGAACTCGCCCGCGCTGCGCCCCACGAACCCGCCGCAGAAGCCCTTCACCCCGGCGACGCCGACCTTGTGGCCGTCGACCGGCAGCACGGTGCTGTCGCCTTCCAGCACGTGCACGCCGGCGTCGCGGAGCACCTGGGAGACCTCGTCGGGTTCGTCCGCGTGGTGGTCGTGGTTGCCGAGGACGGCGACGACGGGGACGCCGAGGTTCTCGACCTCGCCGGCCACCACCCGGGCCTCGGCGGCGTAGCCGTGCCGGGTGAGGTCGCCGGCCAGCAGCAGCACGTCGGCACAGCCGGGGAGGGCTTCGAAGGCGGGGCGGAGCAGGCCCTCGCAGCCCTCGCCCAGGTGGATGTCTCCGACGGCGGCGACGCGGACGGCGGAGCGCCCGTCGGTCCGGTCCGGTTCGACGAGGGTCATGGCAGCTCCTCCCCGTGGTCCGGGGCGTCGTGGCCGGCGACGGCGAGCTCCGCCCGCACGGGGACGTCGCCGAGGGTCTCGCGGGCGAGGTCCAGGATCTCGTCGCGGCGGGCGGGGTCGGTCACGGTGCCGGAGAGCAGGACGGCGCGGCCGCGCCACTCCACCCGTACGCCGAGTTCGGCCTGGCCGTCCGTGGCGAGCCGCTCGCGCAGCAGGGCGATGCGGTACTCGTCCGCGGCCGGTCCGGTGAACCGCTCGGCGAGGTGTTCCGGTCGGTCAGTCACGGCGGTCCGCCCCCTCCTCCCCCGCCGCCGGGTCGTCGTCGGCGCGCGGGAGGACGCCGAGGAGGCCGAGGAGGTAGAGGAAGGCCACGGCCATCGGGTGGTCGCGGGTCTCCTCGCGGACCCGGTCCCAGTCGACGCGTTCCCGCAGGCCGCGGGCGACCGGCAGGAGGGCGCCGTAGTCGCAGTGGTGCTCGGAGAGCGCCGCGAGCCGGCTGATCATGAGGTCGGTGGGGTCGAGCACCGGCAGGTGCACGGAGTCGACGGGCAGGATCCAGGCGCGGTCGAGGAGTTCCTCGGTGACGGCCCGGCCGGCGAGCGAGAAGATCAGGTCGATCTGCTCGCCGCCGCTGCGGGCCTTGACCAGCCAGTCCTCCGGCGGGTCGACGATCCGGATGCCGCGCTCGCGCAGCAGCTCGACGACGGTCCCGGAGTCCTCGGCGCGCAGCGCGAAGTCGGTGTCGTGCTGGAGCCGGACCGGGATGCCGTACGCGTACGCGGCGACGCTGCCGACGAGGGCGAACGGGCAGCCGGAGTTCTTCAGGACGGCCCCGACCTCCTTGGTGACCTCCAGGATGGCCTGGGTGTGGTCGGGCGGCAGCGCGTCCACGATCCGGCCTTCGCCGCCGGTCTCGTCGCCCGCGTGGGTGGCCTGTGTCATGACGTTCATTTCTCCTCCTCGATGGGGGCCCGCAGCGCGCTGGCGCCGGAGTCCCAGGCGTCCGTGACGGCCCGGGAGAGGGCGTCCTCCACGACGCCGGTGGCCTGGGCACCGAAGACGACGTCGGCGGCGAGACCGGGTTCCTCGTCGAGCAGTCCGCCGACGACCTCGCGCCGGACCAGCTGCTCGTGGACGGCGTCGGCCTCCACGTGCTCGTCGTAGAAGAAGGCCGCCGCCTCGCCGGCTCCGCACCGGCGGAGCGCGGCCGCCAGCCAGGACGCGGCGGGCGGGGAGGTGACCTCCAGGACGGCGAAGTGGCCGACGAGGGCGCCCCGGAGGGCCCGGTGCAGCCCGAACAGCGACATCACGTTGACGCAGGCGAGGGACTGCGCCCCGACGGACGGCAGGTAGTGGCCGTACTCGGGGCTGAGGTCCAGGGCGCGCATCAGGTCGGCGTAGAGCCGGGAGTGCACGCGCTCCTCGCGGCCGCTGCCGTACTCGTCGTACAGCACCGTCGCCATGCCCGCCTTGGCGCGCCCCCGCAGCCGGGGCAGCACCCAGGCGTGCGGGTCGGACTCCCGCAGCTGCTGCACGGACCGCAGCACGGCGTACTCGCGCAGCTGCTCCAGGGTGCCGTGGCGGAGCAGGTAGCGGGAGGCGCCCCGGCCGTCGGGCGGCTCGGTCAGCAGGGCGTCGAAGAGTTCGCCGGGGGTGGTGCCGCCGGGGCAGGAGTCCCGGAGCGCCGCCAGGAAGTGGCTCTCCAGGAGGGCCCGCAGGCGGAGCAGTCCGAGGTCCCACTCGGCGGCGTCGGGGACGTCCGCGAAGCCGCGGTAGTGGAGTTCGTAGCCGAGGTGCAGGGCCAGCTGGACGTCCTCGCCGAACGGGTCGGCGGCGAGGACGGCGCCGGGGCCGGGCAGGGCGCCGGACCGGCCGCCGAGGCGGGCGGTCACGGCGGCGGAGAGCTCGCCCCGGGGCGGGGGCAGAGCGGGCGCCCGGGTCTCCGCGGCGCGCGGGGCGGTGATCGTCATGACACGGTCTCCTCGGTCGGGTCAGGCGGGCGGCGCGGGCTCGTCCGTGCGCCGCGGGCGGGCCCGGCGGCGGTGGCTGGTGTCGCAGAACGGGTCGCGGAGGCTGCGCCGGCACCGGCACAGCGCGACGACGGGCCGTTCGCTGCGGCGCACGGTGCCGTCGGCCATCACGATCTCCACGGGCCCGTCGACCAGCAGCGGGCCCTCCCGGAGCGGGGTGATCCGGACGGCGGGGGCGCCGGGCGGCGGGGCCGGCTCGGGCGCGGGGTCCCGGCCTCCGGGGGCGGGGCTCCGGCCTCCGGGGGCGGGGCTCCGGCCTCCGGGGGCGGGGCCGGGAGCCGCGGGCGCCTCGGGGGCCGCGGGGTGTCCGGGGCCTGCGGGCTGGTCGGGGCCTGCGGGGTGCTCGTGCACGGGGTCCACGGGGTCCACGGGGTACCTCCTGGGGCGGTCGGGGCCTTGTGCCGGGGGCGCCGGTACGGCTCCGGGCTGGGGTGCTTCGGCCCTTTCGGGCGGAACGGCGGACCTTCCGGTCCGTCGAGGGGGGTGCTTGAGCGCCTGCCCCCTCGCGGCCCGGCCATGCCCGGACGCGTCAGCGCGGCGGGCGGGCCAGCGGGCCGGAGTCGAGGTGGCGCAGCAGGGTGAGGGCGTCGTCGTGGACGGCGACGGCGCCGGCGTCCTCCAGTTCGCGGCGGGTGGTGCCGCCGGTGAGGACGGCGACGCAGGGCACGCCGGCGCGGCCGGCGGCCTCGACGTCCCACACGGTGTCGCCGACGAGGACGGCGTCCTCGGGTTCGGCGCCCACCTTGTCCAGGGCGGCCCGTACCAGGTCGGGGGCGGGTTTGGTGGCGGTGACGTCGCCGCTGGAGGTGGCCGCGTCGATGACGTCGTCGGCGTCGAGCCGGGCCCGTACGGCCGCCACCTCGTCCTCCGAGGCGGAGCTGGCGAGCACGACCCGCCAGCCCCGGGCGGCGACGGCGCGGAGCAGTTCGGCCGCGCCGTCGAACGGGGTGAGGGAGTCGTACCAGGTGGCGTAGAGGGTGCCGTGGGCGTCGGAGACGGCCTCGTCGTCGTCCTTGGCGCGGTCGGCGCCGAGCACGGCGTCGAGGAGCCGGTCCGAGCCCATGCCGACGGCGCGGTGGATGCGGGACATCGGCACCGTGTGGCCGTGCTGCCGCAGCGCCATCCACCACGTGAGGGCGTGCAGGTAATTGGTGTCGACGAGGGTCCCGTCGACGTCGAACAGGGCGACGCCGCGGGTCTGCGGCGCGGGGTTCGGGGTCATCGCGTCTCCCGGGTGCGGTGGGGGGTCCGCGGGCGGTGGGGGGCCGCCGGGCCGTCGCCGGCCGCGGACAGGATGCGCCTGCCCGGGGCCGGGCGGGCCATGCGGGAGCCGGCCGGGCGGACCGCGCGGATCACCACGAGCTCTTCGGTGCGGGTGCCGGGCGGGACGATCCCGCGCGCCTCGAACCAGTCGGCGCGGGCCGTCATCACGGGGCCGAACGGCTGGTCCCGGCGGGCGACGACCTCGGCCGGCAGCCCTTCGGCGCGCAGGGCGGCGAGGGTGGCGGACACGCCGCTGAGCGAGGACTGGACGAGGAGGAGCACGCCGTCGGGGGCGAGGACGGCGGGCGCGGCGCGGCAGATCCGGTCGAGGAGCAGCCGCCCGTCGTACCCGGCGTCCCACGCCCGCGCGGGACCGTCCGCGGGCACGTCCGGCGCGGGGGCGGGTACGTAGGGCGGGTTGACGGTCACCAGGTCGAACCGCTCCCCCGCCACGGGCGCGGCGAGGTCGCCGCGCAGCACCCGGACGCGGCAGCGGCCCCGGCGGGCGTTGCGGCGGGCGGCGGTGACGGCGGCCGGCGCGATGTCGGCGGCGGTCGCCGTGGCGCCGCGGCGGGCCGCCGCGATGGCGAGGACGCCGCTGCCGGTGCACAGGTCGAGGGTGCGGGCGCCCTGGTCCAGGCGCTCGCGGGCGAGGGTCTCCAGCAGCAGGGCGGTGTCGCCCTGGGGTGCGTACACCCCGGGTGTTCTGATCAGCGTCATGGGCTTCGTCCGCTCGTCGTCGGGGCGCGTGGGGCGTCGGCCGCTCCGGCACGCGCGCGGGCCTCGTTCGGCGCGGTTACCCGCTCCGCGGTCCTCCACGCGCGCGTGGAGGTGGAGACGGCGGACGGTGGTCGCGGCTCCGACGCGAGGCACGCGCGCGCGTGGGCGGGCGAACCGGCGGTTACGGCTCCGGCGCGCGGGTAGCCGCGCCCCGACGGACACCGCGCCGGCACGACGCGACCACAGGGAGATGACGGAGATGGTGCACGACACGATCGAGGTGGAGGCCCCCCTGCGCGAGGTCTACGACCAGTGGACGCAGTTCGAGGAGTTCCCCCGCTTCATGGACGGTGTGGAGGAGGTGCAGCAGCTCGACGACCGCCTGTGCCACTGGCGCACCAAGATCGCGGGCGCGACCCGCGAGTTCGACACCGAGATCGTCGACCAGCTTCCCGACCAGCGCATCGCCTGGCGGACGGTGGGCGGCGACGTGAAGCAGAAGGGCGTCGTCACCTTCGAGAAGGTCGACGAGGCGCACACGCGCGTGCAGCTCAGCATGGAGATCGAGCCGTCCGGGATCGCCGACCGGGCGGCGAAGGCGATGGGGGTCCTGGAGAGCCGCATCGAGGGCGATCTGAAGCGGTTCAAGCGCTTCATCGAGGAGCGCGACCACGCGACGGGCGGCTGGCGCGGCCGGCTCCGGCCCGCCGACAGCGCGGGCGGCACGACACCGCCGGATCCGGCCACACCCGGCGACGACGTCCCGCCGTACGGTTCGGCGTCCCCGGAGACGCCGCCGCACCATCCCCGTCCGCCGTACGACGGACCCGTGTAGCCATGTCCGGGCCCCGCTCCGCGCTCCTCCTCGTGGACGTCTCGCTGCACACGGAGGAGCGGGGCCGCCTGCCGGTGGCCCTGAGCGGCGGCGCTGCGGACGCCGCGCCGCTGGTCCTCGGGGAGGGGACGGTGGTGAGCGTCGGGCTCACCTTCCGGCTGGGGACGGAGGTGGACGGTCTGACGTACGAGGAGGAGTACGCCCGGGACGGCCGGGTGCTCACCACGACCCGGACGCCGCTCGGCGACTTCCGCCGCGGCGGGCCGTACGAGGTGTGGCTCCCGCCGCGGCGGTTGCCGGTCGGCCGGGCGCACTGCGGCGTCTACCGGATCACCGGCCTGCTGACCGACGGCGAGGGACGTGAGCTGGCGCGCGAGGCGCACGACCTGCGCCTGGTGCACCTGAGCGGGACGCCCACGGCACCCGCCTGAACGCCGGGCGGGCGGGGCCGTGGGCCTTGGCGGGTGCGCCGGCTCGGGTCAGGCGGCGCCGGGGACGAAGTGGCGGTGGATCTCCGCCATGCGCGGCCGGGGCTGTTCCGGCCAGCCGAGGCTCGTCGCGATGGGCATCATGCGTTCGGCGAACGCCTCCATCTTCGCCTCGCTCTCCCACATGTCGAAGATCTCCAGGCCGCTGTCGGTGGCCACGCACGCGTGGGCGAGGCAGCCGTCGAAGATGCCGGGCTCCTCCTGGAGCCGGGCGCTGAGCGTGTCGTACTGGTCGGTGGTGACTCCGCCGAGGACGGCGTGGACGAGGATCGCCATGATCCCTCCTCCGGGTGAGGGCGGTCCGCCCCCTCTCCCCCAGCACATCACGCCCGGCCGGGGTCGGCACCCGCTCCGGGTGCGGACCGGGGGCCGTACCGGTATGCCGGAGGTACCGAGTACGCGGTTCGCGGAGGAGGACGGTGGCGCGCATGGGACGTCCGGCGCTCGTGGTGATCGACATGCTGAACACGTACGCGCACGAGGACGCGGAGCGGCTGGTGCCGTCCGTGGAGGCGGCGCTGCCCGCGATCGTGGACCTGCTGCGGCGGGCGCGGGCGGCGGGAGTACCGGTGGTGTACGCCAACGACAACTTCGGCGAGTGGCGCTCGCACCACGGGGAGATCCTGGAGCTGGCGCTCGCGGGCCGGCGTCCGGACCTGGTGGAGCCGGTGCGGCCGGACGAGGACGCCCTGTTCGTGGTGAAGGCGCGGCACTCGGTGTTCTTCGAGACGCCGCTGGAGTACCTGCTCCGCTCGCTGGACGTGACGGACCTCGTCCTCACCGGCCAGGTCACGGAGCAGTGCGTGCTCTACTCGGCGCTGGACGCGCACATCCGGCACCTGGACGTGACGGTGCCGCGCGACGCGGTCGCTCACATCCACGAGGACCTGGCGGGGGCCGCGCTGCGGATGATCGAGCGGAACATGGGCGGGCGGATCGTGGACGCCGCCGACGTGGCGTTCTGACCGCCCGCCCCGGGGCACTCAGATGCCGAAGCCGAGGAGGGCCACCTCCAGCGGGAGCGCGGGGCGCTCGGGGAGGGCGGGCGGTTCCTCGCCGCGGCCGGTGTGGGTGGGGCGGACGGGCCGCAGCGCGGCGAGGCCGTCGGCGGCCCAGCCGGCCTCCGTGGCGGGCAGGGAGAGCGTCATCCTCCGGCCGTCGGGGAGGGTGGTCTCCAGTGTGGTCGGGTCGTTCGCAAGCATGGCACCTCGCTCGGGTCGCACGCCGTGGATCACCGTGTCCGCTGTGTCCACCGTGTTCGTCCGGTAGGACGGCCGGGCCGGCGGAAGGGTTCCCTCCGGGTCAGCCGGCCTCCGCGGCGGGGGCCGGCTTCGCGGGTTCCGGCCGGTGGTCGGTCTCCTCGGCGGCGGCGCGGCGGGTGAGGCGGGTGCCGATCCCGAGCTGCGCGCCCGCGGCGGCGAGGGCGACGACGAGGCAGCCGAGCCAGAGGGGCGAGGCGCCCCAGGTGTGGATCACCCAGCCGCCGACGAGCGGGGCGACGACGGCCGAGCCGGTCCACGCGACCTGGTAGAGGCCCTGGTAGCGGCCGCGGAGGTGGTCCGGGGAGATGCGGGCGACGAGCGCGAAGCTGGTGGGGGTGTTGCCGATCTCGCCGAGGGTCCACACGATGATGGAGGCGCCGTAGATCCAGGCCGAGTCGCCGAGGAGCAGGACGGAGTAGCCGCCGCCGACGAGGGCGGAGGAGCCGGCGAGCACCCAGGATTCGGGGAAGCGCTTGTAGAGCCGGGTGAGCGGCAGCTGGACGGCGACGATGACGATGCCGTTGAGCGCGGCGACCTGGCCGAAGGTGCTCGGTGAGAAGCCGTCCAGACCCATCGCGATGGGCAGTCCGCTCTCGGACTGGAGCAGGATGGTGAGGACGAGGAACTGGGCGGCGACGAACGCGACGAAGCTGCGGTCGCGCAGGACGGCGCCGAAGCCCTCGGCCTCCTCGGCCTCGGTGGGCGCCGTGGTGCGGGCGCGGCCGGGGACGCGGGTGGCGATCAGCAGGGCGCCGATGAGGGTGGTGGCGCCGTTGAGCCAGAAGAGCGCGGTGTAGCCGACCAGGGAGACGAGGCCGACGGAGAGCATCGCGATGGAGTAACCGACGTTGATGGCCCAGAAGTTGAGCGAGTAGGCGCGGACCTGGTCCTTGCCCGGGACGACGTCGGAGATGAGCGCGTTGTGGGCGGGCCGGGTGGCGTTGTTGACGACGCCGACGACGAAGGCGCCGACGAGCAGCGCCCACGGGGAGCGGGCGTACGCGAGGGCGATCATGCTCACGGCGGTGGCGCCGAGGGCGCCGACGAGGGTCGGTTTGTGGCCGAACCGGTCGCCGAGGGCGCCGCCGAACGGTCCGGCGAGCAGCGAGCCGACGCCGATGCCGGCGACGACGGTGCCGGCGAAGGCGGCGCTGCGGTCCAGCTCGTCGGTGATGTAGAAGGCGAGCAGCGGCATCACGAACCCGCAGGCCCGGTTGACGAGTTGGGCTGCCCAGAGCCACCAGAATCCGGACGGGAGCCCGCCGAAGGTCGCGGCGAAGGACGTGCGCGCCCTGGTGAGTGGCCGGAATGGCATGGGGTGGGGTCCCTTCGTCGTGACGCCGTCGGACGGGGCGGACGGTACGAGACCGGAGTGCCGCCGGTCCGAACACGGAATGAATACCGGCCGGAGCCGTTCCGCGGAAGACGGGATCGCGCCAGGCGGCTCTCGGACAGGTCGGCGGACCGCCCGTGGCCGGGGTTCACCGGGGGGTCGGGGACGCTTCCGGCGGAAGAGTTCCGGTGTTCTCCCCCGGGCGCCACACTCTTCCTTAGGCGGTGGGCGCATGTGCCGTCAACATGTGGCGAGTTACCGGCGTGTCGCGCAAACGACGAGGTCAGGGGGGGCTTTCGCGGCGCGCTGTTGATCTCTATGCTCTCACTCGCCGCCCCGGCCCCATGGGGTGATGTTCCAGAACATATGGGGATCGTTCCTTGCACTTCCGTACCGCTGATCCACAGAACAGCCCGGAGGCGAAGAGCACGTGATCGACATGGAGCGGGGTCCGCGGACGGGATGCGCCGCCGGATGAACCCTCTGACCTACACACCGCGCCTGGTGAAGGCGCTGCCGCCGGTGCACGCCAACGGGCGGGCGCTGAAGGCGTACGCGATGTTCGCCGATCCCGGGCGGGCCGGCGAGCTGCCGGACCCGGAATGGCTGGAGCGGCACGCGGCCACGGTGGTGAGCGAGCCGCTGGGTCCGGGCGACCACCCGGCGGGCTTTCTGATCCTGCACCACGGCGCCGAAGGAACGTATCTGCTGGTGAGCCAGTGGTACGACGCCGACATGCTGAAGCACTGGGTGCGGGGCGCGGTCCCCGCGGACGGCGGGGACGTGGTCTTCGCGCCGCTCGCCCAGCGGGACCTGGTCGCCTGCGTGTGGGAGCTGGAGGTCGTGAAGTTCGAGCGCGACGCGTGGGTGAACACGGTGATGGCGCGCGGGAGCACCGACCGGGAGACGGTCGGCGCGTATCTGGACACGACGTTCTCGGGGTGGGTGTGAGGGTGGGGCACGACATCGAGATCCGGCCGGTCGAGCCGGACGATCTGGACGCGCTGCTCGGGCTGTGCGCCGAGCACGCGGCGTACGAGAAGGCGGAGTTCGCCGACACCGGGCAGGTGGAGCGCTGGCGCGCGGCGTTCTTCGGCGAGCGGCCGGCGGTGCACGGCTGGCTGGCGCTGGACGGCGGGGAGCCGTGCGGCTTCATGACGGTGACGGTGGACTTCTCCACCTGGAGCGCCGCCCGCTTCGCGCACATGGACTGCCTGTACCTCCGGGAGGCGTACCGCGGGCTCGGTCTCGGGCGCGTGTTCCTGGAGCGGCTGCGGGAGTTCGCGCGGGCCGAGGGGTGCGGCTGGGCCGAGTGGCAGACGCCGCGCGACAACGAGGCCGGCATCGGCTTCTACGGGCGGATGGGCGCCCGGTCCAAGGAGAAGCTGCGGTTCAGCTACGACGTCGGGACGGAGGACGGCTCGTGACCACGACACCGGAGCGTACGACTCCGCCCGCCGCGCTGCCGCCGTGGTCGATCGACCCGGCGGACCAGGCCGGTCCCGCGCCGGCGCTGGGCGACCTGGTCGCCGCGGCGGCGGCGAACTGGCCGGAGCGCGCGGCGCTGCACGACGGCCGGATCGGCCTCACCTTCGCGGAACTGGAGGAGCGGGCCACCACGCTGGCGGCCTGGCTGGCCGGTGAGGGCGTGGGGCCGGGCGACCGGGTGGCGATCCTCGCCGAGAAGAGCGCGCTGATGCCGGTGCTCGCGATCGCGGCGTGGAAGTGCGGCGCCGTCTACGTGCCGCTCGACGGAACGGCCCCGGAGTCGCGCCTGCGCGGTCTGCTCGGCCGGCTCGACGCCCGGATCGTGCTGGCCCTGGACGACCGGGCGCCGGTCGCCGACGGGGTCCGCTGGGCGGGCCGGACGGAGCTGGACGGGGTGCTGGCGGGTCCGGCGCGGGCGTGGCCGACCGTGCCGCACCGGCCGGATGACATCGCGTACATCATCTTCACCTCGGGCTCCACGGGCGAGCCGAAGGGCGTGGAGATCACCGTCGCCAACCTGGTCGCGTACTTCGGGAACCACAACGAGGTCCTGCGGTTCACGCCCGCCTCCCGGGTGTTCAGCCTCTCGCCGTTCCACTTCGACGTGTCGATCGAGGACACGCTGCTGCCGCTGTCGCTCGGCGCGTACGTGCACCAGTTCCGCGGGATGCACGCGGGCGCGGTGATGCGGGCGGTCATCACCCGCGAGCGGATCACCCATCTCATCGCGGTCTCCACGCTGTTGACGATGATCACCGAGGGCGGGCGGCACGTCACCCGGGAGAACTTCCCGTGCCTGGAGATGGTGATGACGGGCGCCGAGGTGTGCGACCCGGGCGTCATCAACGTCTGGAAGGAGGGCCTGCCCGAGGTCCGGGTGATCAACGTCTACGGACCGACGGAGGCGACGATCGTCTGCGTCGCCCACGAGATCGTGCGGGTGGACCCGGAGCGGGTCGACGCGTACCCGATCGGGCGGCCGCTGCGCGGGGTGGCGGCGCTGCTCGTGGACGACGGCGAGACGGTCCACGAGCCGGGCCGGGTCGGCGAGTTGTGGATCGGCGGCGAGCAGGTGATGCGCGGCTACCACGGCATGCCGGAGGAGACCGCCCGGCGGGTGGTCGAGGTGGACGGCGTCCGCTACTACCGCACCGGCGACCTCTGCGCGTACGACGAGAACGGCGACCTCGTGTTCCGGGGCCGGAACGACGACGAGGTGAAGCTCGCGGGCCGGCGCATCCACCTGGGCGAGATCCGGCAGACCGTGCTGAGCTCCCCGGGCGTCGAGCGGGCGGCCGTCGCGCTCGTCCCCCGGCTCGGCCACGACGTGATCGCCCTGGTGGTGATGGCGCCGGACCGGTCGGCGGTGGCGGACGCGGAGAAGCGGCTCGCCGAGCTGCTGCCCGCGTACATGCTGCCGACGGTCGTCGCCTGGTCGCCCGAGCTGTCCGTCTCCTCGACGGGCAAGACGGACGAGAAGCTGCTGATGGCACGGCTCGCCGAGGCGGTCCGCGAGACGGCCGCGACCACCCGGTTCGCGTTCACCGCGGCCGGCGAGGTGGTCCCGGACGACGAGCCCGACGGGGGGTCCGGACGTGCCTGAGACGGACACGGCCGGGCCCGCGGCGGAGACCGCGGTGCTCCATCCCGAGTTCGGCCGGCTGGCCGCCGCCCGCCGGATCATGGCGGTACGGGGCTCCACTGGATCGCTCGCGGAGGACCGGGCCAACGCCGAGCGCTGGGTCGCCCGCTTCGGCGGGGCCGTCGACCCGGCGGACGGCGCGGCCGTCGCGCGGGGCCCGCACTCGCTCACCGTCCGGCCCCGCCAGGAGGACCCGGACAGTCCCTGGGTCGTGTACGTCCACGGCGGCGGGATGGTCTACTACTCGACCGACGTCTTCCAGCCCTTCTTACGCACCCTGGCGGACACCCTGCGGGCGCCCGTGGAGGCGTTCGACTACCCGAAGGCGCCGGAGCACACCGTCGAGGAGGCGGTGGACCACCTGGTCCGGCACATCGGGGCCCGCCGCCGGGAGCTGACGGACCGTCCGGTGGTGCTGGCCGGGGACAGCGTCGGCGGGCTGCTGGCCCTCTACTTGAGTCTGCGGGAGCTGCCGGGGGCGTTCTCCCGGATCGTGCTCCTCTATCCCGTCCTCGACCTGCGGACCGAGCGCGCGTCCTACCGGGCCTTCGGCGAGGGCCACTTCCTCGACCGCGACGCGATGCGGATGTTCCGGTCCTTCCTCGAACCCTTCTTCTCCGCCCGTGACTTCGACCCGATGCGCCTCGCGGAGCGGGACCTGGCGCGGCTGCCGGGCTGCTCGGTCGTCACCGCCGGCTGCGACGTCCTCCGGGACGAGGGGATCGCCTGGGCCGAGGGGACGGCGGGCCGCACGTCCGGGCTCCGGCACCTCCACTTCCCCGCCCTTCCGCACGACTTCTGCCTGTATGCCGGCCGGCTGGAATCCGCCGGGAGCGCCGTCGCGGAGATCGCCAGGACCGCGTTCCCGCTCGACCTCCCCCTCTCCCAGGACGCTCTCGACGAACGGGGCCGCTCGTGACCATGGACAACCGCGCGGGCGGGCCGCCGCCCGCCCTGGGCGACCTGCTGGCCGGCCCGGCCCGCCGGTGGCCGGAGCGCCCCGCGATCGACGACGGGACCGCGCACCACACGTTCGCCGAACTGGAGGACGGCGCGCTGCGGATCGCGGGCTGGCTGGCGGGACAGGGGGTGGGCCCGGGCGACCGGGTCGTGGTCCTCACCGAGACCCGCACTGTCATGCCCATGATCATCGCGGGCATCTGGAAGCGGGGCGCCACCTACGTGCCCGTCGACGCGGCGGAGCCGCTGCCCCGGCTCCGGAAGCTGCTCGACCGGCTCCGCCCCGCCGCCGTCGTCACCCCGGCCGGCCGGGAGCCGGTGCTCCCCGGCGTCCCGATGCTCGACGGAGAGGCGCTGGTCCCGCTCCTCGCGGGCCCCGCCGCCCCGCACACCACCCTGGCGCACGGACCCGGCGACGCGGCGTACGTCGTCTTCGCCTCCGGCGCCACCGGGGAGCCGCAGGGCGCCGAGATCACCGCCGAGGGGCTGCGCGCCCACTTCGCCGGGCACAACGAGGTGCTGCGCCTCACGCCCGACTCGCGCGCGCTCGGTCTCTCCCCGTTCCACTTCGACGTGTCCCTCCTCGACACCCTGCTCCCGCTCTCCGTGGGGGCCTCCGTCCACCAGTTCCGCGGCCTCCCGGCCGGCGCCGTGCTGCGCTCCGCGCTCGCCCGGCAGCGCGTCACCCACCTCTTCGCCGTCACCCTGATGCTCGGCCTGATCACCGACGACGGACGCCACATCACCCGGGAGAAACTGCCGGCCCTGGAGGTCGTCATGACGGGCGCCCAGGTCTGTCCGGCGCCCCTGCTGCGGATCTGGGCCGACGGGCTCCCGGGCCTCCGTCTCGTGCAGGCGTTCGGCCCCCCGGAGGCCACGATCTTCGCCCTCACCCACACCGTGCGTCCGGACGACCTCGCGGACCCCGCGGGCGGCGCGGGAGCGGAGGGCGCCGCGCCGTGCCCCGTCGGCAGGCCGCTGCCCGGCGTCCTCGCGAAGCTGGTGCGGGACGGCGCCGAGGTCCACGGACCGGGCGCCGAGGGCGAGTTGTGGATCGGCGGGCCGCAGGTCACGCGCGGCTACTTCGACCAGCCGGAGGAGACCGCCCGGCTGGTCGTCGAGGACGGCGGGACGCGCTGGTTCCGCACCGGGGACCTCTGCGCCTACGACGCGGACGGCGTCCTCGTGCTGCGCCGCCACGCCGACCCGCGGATCACCTGGCTGGCGGGCCGCCGCACCCACCTGTACGAGATCGAGCGGGCGGCCCTGAGCTGCCCCGGCGTCGACGGCGCCACCGCCGTCGCCGCCCGGCGGGCCGGCCGCGACACGGTCGCCCTCGCCGTCGCCGCCAAGGACCGGCGCACGCTCCGCGACCTCACCGAGCACCTGCGCGGCCTGCTGCCGGCGCCGCTGCTCCCGGCCGTGCTCGTCCGCACCGAGCCCGGCCGGGAACCGGACGTGCCGCGACTGGTCCGGTGGCTCGCCGACCCGGACCCGCGCCCGTCCTCCCCGTACTTCGACATGTCCGCCGACGGTGCCGTCGAGCCCTTCGACGGCGACGACAAGGAGGAGCAATGACCACAGCGGTGAACGACCCGATCCAGGAGAAGGTCGCCGCGTACCTGGAGACGGCGCTCGGCAAGCCGGTGGACCTCGCCCCGCTGCCCGACACCACTCCGCTGAACACGCTGGGCCTGGACTCGCTGCTCACCATCAGCGTCCTCGTCACCCTCCTGGAGGACGCGGGCGTCGACCTGGGCGAGCACGCGGACTCCCTCGTCACGCCCAGCACCCTCGGCGACCTGTACGCGATCGCCGGGCGGTTCCTCGGCTCGCCGGAGGAGCCGGCCGCCGCCGCGGCCCCCGCCGCCGGGCCGCCGGCCCGGGAGCAGGACGCCCAGCTCGCGTACTACCAGGCGAAGCTCGCGTACGAGATGGACTCCGCGGACCTCCGGGACGCCCTCGCCGCCGGCCAGGACATCGTGGTCGTCGACGGGCGCGGCAGCGAGGCGTACGCGGCGGAGCACATCCCCGGCGCGGTCAGCATCCCGCACCGCTCGATCTCCCAGGAGTCGCTGGCCGGGCTCGCCAAGGCGCCGCTGTACGTCACGTACTGCGACGGCATCGGCTGCAACGCCTCCACCAAGACCGCGATCAAGCTCGCGACCGCCGGGTTCCGGGTGAAGGAGCTGATCGGCGGCCTGGACTGGTGGAAGCGCGACGGCCACCCCACGGAGGGCCACGCCGCCCCGGAGCACGCGCACCACGCCGGCTGCGGGTGCTGACCGCCCGTCCCTACGTCCGTCACTTCCAGAAGCGGGGAGCAGATCTGTGAGCACCGAGGAGCACGACGGGACGCCGCTGGACGTGGCGGTGGTGGGCGGCAGCCTCGCCGGCTGCGCCACCGCCGTCCACTTCGCCGCCCAGGGGTACCGGGTGGCGGTCTTCGAGAAGCGGGCGACGCCCGAGGAGCACCACAAGCAGCTCTGCACCCACTTCGTGCAGCCGCACACCGTGCCGCTGCTCAACGCCCTCGGGCTCGCCCATCTCCGGGAGCCCGCCTGGTCGGTGGCGACCAAGGCGGTGTTCGTGACGCCCGGCGGGGTGGTCGAGACACCGGGCCCCTGGTACGACCCGGAGCAGCCGGAGTCGTACGCGCTCAACCTGGAGCGGCGGGTCCTCGACCCGGCGATCCGGGAGTCGGCGCGGCGCCACGGCGTCCGGTTCGCCGAGGCGACCGCGGTGGAGGGCGTGGAGGAGGCCGGCGACGGCTGGACCGTGGTGCGCACGACGGGGGACGCCGGCCCCCGGTCGTACCGGGCGCGGCTCGTGGTGGCGGCGGACGGGCGGCGCTCGCGGATGGCCGGGCTGCTCGGCAACGAGGCCGACAGCCGGCCCAACGAACGCGCCGCCGTCTTCGGCTACTTCCGGGGGATCGAGGCACCGGCGGACAACCGCTCGGTCTTCGTGATGAACGAGCGGGACCTGGCGTGCAGTTACCCGCTCGTCGGCGGCCGGACCGAACTGGTCCTCTTCGCGGACAAGGCGCGGGTCGAGGGGTGGCGGGGCAGCCCGGACGGCCGCATGCAGGAGTTCCTGAAGTACTTCGACGGGCTGCCGGAGGCGCCGTCGGTGGCCGACGCGGTCCCGGAGGGTCCGCTGCTCGGCTACAGCGACTATCCGAGCCTGATCCGGCGGCCGGTCGCGGGCTCCGTGCCGTTCGTCGGCGACGCCGCCCTGTCGCTGGACGCGATGAGCGGCGTCGGCTGCGGATTCGCCCTCCTCACCGCGCAGCTGCTGGCCCGCTCGTTCACCGGCCGGACACTGGACGCGGACGGCATCCGCGACGGACTCGCCGCGTACCGGGCCGAGTTCGAGCGGACGCTGCTGCCGCACGCCGAGGGGATCTGCGGAGACTCGCTCGTCGACAAGGACGAGGCGACCCGCAAGCGGATGTTCGAGACCATCTGCGGGGACCAGGACCTCGCCGCGAAGTACCTGGCGCTGACCGGGCGCATGATCATGCCGGCCGAGTTCCAGCGGGCCTTCATGCGGGGCCTGATGGCCCGCGGCTCCCGCGCGACCCGCGCCTGACGCCCCTCTCTCCCCCGTCCCCTCCGCGTCCCTCACCCCCCACCCCACCGGGCACGTTCACCAGGGAAGGACAGACACCGATGGCGCGTGTCGCGTTCACGACGTTCGCGATCCTCAAGAAGCCGTACGGGAACCCCGAGGTCCAGGCGTTCGACGACCTGACCCCGCCGACCTTCGAGGAGGCGGAGGGCAGCCCCGGCTTCATCGCCCGGGCCAAGGAGGACCCCGGCCAGAGCCACCTCACCAACTTCCAGCGCGACTGGGGCGCATGGGGCAAGTTCGAGGTGCCCCGCTTCTACACGGGCGGCCGGACGGACGACACCGACAGCCGGGCCTCGACCCTCTCGCTCTGGACCGACCTCGACTCCGTCCTCGCCTTCGTGTACGCGGGCGTGCACCGCACCGCCCTCGGCCGGCGGCACGAGTGGTTCCTGAAGCCCGAGTGGCCCACGTACGCGGCCTGGTGGGTCTCCGACGACACCATCCCCACCTGGTCCGACGCCTGCGCCCGCCTGGAGCACCTGCACGACCACGGGCCGTCGCCGTTCGCGTTCTCCTTCCGCAGCCCGTTCGACGCGGACGGCAACCCGGCGCGGCTGCGCCCCGCCGGACGGCGCCCCGGCGCCTGACGCCGCCGCGCCCGCCCCGTCCGCCCTTCCGATCCTTTCCCACCACCAGAGGGGTCCCCTTGATCACGCGTGCCTTCGACCGGTCGGCGATGAGCTGGTCGTACGAGATGCACCTGCAACCCATGCTGTCCGCCTCCGACATCGAGGGGCTGCCGTTCGGCTCCGTCTTCGGCAGCGTCCCCGGCCGCACCGTCTCGAAGCGGCACGCCCACCAGGACGGCGAGATGTTCATCGTCCTGGCCGGGAAGGCGACCGTCGTCCTCGGCGACGAGGAGCGCGAGCTGGGCCCGGGCGGCGTCTGCTACCTGTCGCCGTTCGGCTTCCACGAGATCCGCAACGACCACGACGAGCCCTTCGACATCGTCTCCGTGTACTGGGAGCACATCCCGAGCGCCGTCGCCGTCCTGGACAAGGCGCCGCCGCGCGACCGGCTCGCCGACCGCACCCTGGTGTTCTGCCCGCCGCCCACCCCCAACGGCGGCCTCCACCTGGGTCACCTCGCCGGCCCGTACGTCCGCGCCGACCTGCTGGTGCGCGCCCTGCGCAGCACCGGCCGCGACGCCCGGTACGTCACCGGCACCGACGACCACCAGTCGTACGTGGCCACCGCCGCCCGGCTGACCGGGACGACCCCGGCGGCCGTCGCCACCGCCGAGGGCGACGCGATCGTGGCGACCCTGCGGGCGGCCAGGATCGGCGTCGACCGGCTCACCCGGCCCGCCGGCGACCCGGGGCACGCGGACCGGATCCGGGCCCTGTTCGACCGGGTGGCGGCGTCGCCCGCCGTACGGGAGGAGGAGCGGGAGACGGCGTACTGCCCGAGCTGCGACCTGTCCCTGCACCAGGCGTTCGCGCGCGGGGCGTGCGCGCACTGCGGGGCGGCCAGCGACGGCGAGATCTGCGAGGCGTGCGGGCGGCCCGACGAGGCCCGGCAGATGGCCGGCGTCCAGTGCCGGATCTGCGGCACGGCGGCCGTCACCCGCCCCGAGCGGGCGCTCTGGCTCGACCTGAACGCCTACGCCGACGAGCTGCGGGAGTACCTGCGGGTGACGGCGACCGCGCCCGACCTGCAGATCCTCGTGGAACGGCTGCTCGACGAGGGGCTGCCGCCGTACCGGCTCGCCCGGACCACCGAGTGGGGCGTCGACCTCGGCGAGGGCCGCGCGCTCGACGCCTGGGCGGACCTCGCCCTCACCTTCCTGGACGCGGCCAGGACCGAGGCGGAGGACGGCGGGCCGGCCCGCATCGCTCTCTTCCTCGGCTACGACAACAGCTTCTACTACGCGGTGCTGCTGCCGGTGCTGGCGTTCGCCGCCGGGCTCGGCGACCACCTGCCGTCCGCCTTCGTCACCAACCAGTTCCTCCACCTGGGCGACGAGAAGTTCTCCACCAGCCGCGGTCACGCCGTGTGGGCGGACGACGCGCTCGCCGAGGCCGGAGCGGACGCGGTACGGCTCGCGCTGCTGCGGGACGCCCCCGAGGGCCGGGTCACCCGGATCACCGAGGAGCGGGCCGGCCGGCTGACCGAGGACCCGCTGTACGTGGCCGCGCACGAGTGGCTCGACGGCTTCGCCGGGCTCGGCGGGAAGGGCGACGGCGTGGTGCCGGGCACGGGCGCCTGGACGGACGCGCACCGCGAGTTCTACCGCTACCTCAACCTGGCGACCCGTCAGCTCGACGGCCTGATCCTGCCGGAGGCGTTCAGCGCGCGCGGCTACGTCGAGCAGCTCGACTCCTTCGTGCGGCGCTGCGCCGAGTTCCGGGCGACGGAGCGGGTGGCCCGCCAGGTGCCGTCGCTCGCGGAGGAGGCCCGTACCAGCCTGGCGCTCGAATACCTGGCGGCCAAGGTGTTCGCCGCGCTGGCCTGGCCGGTGACCCCGGGGCTCGCCGAGCGCGTGTGGGCGTGGCTGGGCCTGCCGGGCGAGCCGGTCCGCGAGGCCGACTGGTCGTTCCTGCCGTCCGGCACCCGGTGTGCGGGACCCGCGCCCGCCCGCGCGGCGGCCGACGCGCCCGCCGCGAGCGGGCGGTCGTGAGCGACGCCGCCCCGGCCGGCCCCGCGCCCGGCGGGAAGCTTCCGGCCACGGCGGACGTCGTGGTGGTGGGCGCCGGGATCACCGGCGCCGCCGTCGCGCACCACCTGGCCCGCCGGGGCGCGGCCGTCGTCGTCCTGGAGCGGGCGCCCCGCCCCGGCACGGCGGGCGCGACCGGCTACTCCGGCGGCATGGTCCGCGCCTACGACCCCGACCCGGCGATCGCCCCGCTGGCCGAGGCCGGTCTCGCCGCCTACCGGGATCCCGGGCGGTGGGCGGCGGGCCGGGCCCCGCTGCGGACCACCGGCGCGGTGACCGTCGCGGACCCGGGCCGGGAGGCCGAACTGCGGGCCGCCGCGCGGCGGATCAACGCGGCGCTCGGCACCACGGCACACGTGGTGGCGGGGCCCGCCGAGGCGGCCGGCGTCGGGCTGGCCGGCGGGATCGCGCTGGTCGAGCCGGAGGCCGGCTGGGTCGACCCGGCGGAGGTCACCGCGGACTGGCTGGAGCAGGCGCGCGCCGACGGCGCCGCCGTCCGCTGCGGGGTGCCCGTGCTGGCCGCGGAGACCCGCGGCGGGCGCACGGCGGTCGTCACCACCGTCGGCACCGTGCGGGCCGGGACGGTCGTGTCGGCGGTCGGGCCGTGGGCGGCCGACGCGCCGCCCGGGCTGCGGCCGGACGTGCCGGTCCGCTCCCGGTCCATCCAGGTGAGCGTGGTCGGGCGGGACCCCACCGGCCCGTCCCACGCGACCTTCGTCGACCTGCGGACCGGTCTGTACGCGAAGCCGGTCGGCCCGGACCGCACGCTGATCGGCATGCCGCACCTCGTCTGGGACGCGCCGGTCGGCGCGCCGCCGGACCCCGGGCACGCGCGGGCGACGGCCGCCGCGCTCACCGCCCACTTCCCGTGGCTCGCGTCGGCGCCGCACCTCGACACGATCCGCGCGGCCGACGCCTACGGCGACCCGTCCGCCGACGGTCCGGCGTCCGGGCTGCTCACCGGGACCGGGGTGCCGCACGTGTGGGCGGTACGGGGCTGGAACGGCGGCGGCGTCAAGACGGCGCCGGAGGCCGGCCGCCGCATCGCCGAGGCGGTCCTGTCGGGCGCCTGATCCGGCCGCCGGGTCGCGTGGCCGGGCGGCGCGCCGCCCGGCCCCCACCGCCCGTCCCGCAGCCCCGCCTCTCCGTCACACCGTCACACCTCCACACCCGTCACACCGACTCTCTCCGCCTCTCGCCCGCGCCACGGGCGGTGGGCCGCTCCCGGCTGCACGACTCCTATCCGCTTTCGTCAAGGGGGAACAGTGACCCGCTGCCACGACGTGCTCGGCATCGGCTTCGGCCCGGCCAACCTCGCTCTCGCCATCGCCCTGGAAGAAGAGGGGTACGACCTGGACGTCCGCTTCCTGGAGGCCCGCCCCGGGCCGTCCTGGCAGAGCGCGATGATGCTCGACGGCTCGGACATCCAGAACCACCCCGTGCGCGACCTGGTGTCGCTGCGCAACCCGCGCAGCCGCTACAGCTTCATCAACTACCTCTTCGAGCAGGGACGGCTGCTCGACCACCTCAACCTCCCCATGGAGTTCCCGCTGCGCAAGGAGTACGCGCAGTACGTGACGTGGGCGGCCGGCCACTTCGACCGGCTCGTCGACTACGGCACGCGCGTCACCGCCGTCACGCTCGGCCCGGACGACGAGGGCCGGCCGCGCTACACCGTCACCACCTCCACCGGGGAGACCCTGCACGCGCGGGTCCTGGTCGTCGGGACCGGGCGCGCCCCGTACATCCCGGAGCCGTTCGACACGGTGGACTCGCCGCGCGTCTTCCACCTGACGCGCTACCTGCCCGCCCTGCGGGAGCTGGAGGAGGCGGGTGTGGCGCCGCGGCGGGTGACGGTGGTCGGCGGCAGCCAGAGCGCCGTGGAGCTGACCCTGGACCTGGCGCGGCGCTACCCGGCGGCCGAAGTGACCACGCTCGTGCGGTCGCTGACGCTGCGTGAGAAGGACACCAGCCCGTTCAGCGAGGAGGGGTACTTCCCCGGCTTCACGGACTACTACTACGCGGCCTCCCGCGAACGGAAGGACGCCATCGACCAGTTTATGCGGCTGACGAACTACTCGTCCGCCGACGGCGACGTGCTGCGGGAGCTGTACCGGCTGATCTACGAGCAGCGGCTCGACGGCGAGCAGCGGGTGTTCGTCAGCGGCAGCCGCCAGGTGCGGTCCCTGGAGGCGGGCGAGGACGGCGTCCGGATGCACGTGGACGAGCTGAACACCGGGGAGTCCGAGGTCCACGAGGCCGACGTCGTCGTGCTGGCCACCGGCTTCCGCGACCTCGGTCCGGCCGCCCACCAGGAGCGGGTGCCGGCGCTGATGCGGGACGTGGCCGACGCGTTCGCCTTCGACCCGCACGGCTACCTGAGCGTCGGACCGGACTACGAGGTGCGGCCGGTGGCGCCGGAGACGCCGCCGCTGTTCCTCAACGGCCTGTGCGAGTCCAGCCACGGCATCGGCGACGCCGGTTCGTTCAGCCTGCTGTCGCTGCGCGCCAAGGTCATCGCCGAGAGCCTCCGGAAGCGGCTGCCGTGACGGAGCCTCCGGAAGCCACCGGGACGGCCGGCCGCGCCGGGACGGGGGCCCGCGACCGGGCGGCGGGGACGCCGCCGGCGCGGGTGCTCGCCGGGCGGCTCGCCGGCGGGGTCCTCGGTGCCGGGCTGCTGGTCATGCCGCCGGTCGTCGCCGCCCTCGCGGACGGGGCGGGGCCGCTGCTGTGGGCGGTCCACATCCTGCTGGGCGGTGCGGTCGCGCTGGTGCTCGGGCTGCTGGTCCGCGCCCGGCTGGGCCCGGCCTCCCTCGCGGGGGCGGTCGGGGCGCTGCTGGGCACCTGGGCGGAGCGGACCGTGGACGGCGTCTTCGCCGTGGCGTTCACCGCCGGGCAGGCCGCGATCGCCTGGTTCGCGGCGACCGCGCTGCTGACCGCCGCCGACGGGGCGCCGCCCGCGGCGGGGGCGGACGGGCTGCCGCTCGCCCTCGGGGTGCTCGCCGTCGGCGTGGCGGGGGCGCTGTCCCCGCTGGAGCCGCCGGCGGCGCTGCTCCGGTGGCGCCCGTGGGCCGCAGGGCTGCTGGCGCTGGCGTGCGCCGTCTGGTTCTGGCCGGCCGACCCCGGGGCGGGCACGGCGCTGGCGCCGTCGGGGTTCTCGGAGCCGGGCGCGCTGTGGCTGGCGCTCACGGCGCTGTTCTTCGCCGGCGTCGGCTGGGAGACCGTCACCGGGGCCGTCCCGGCGATCGGCGCCGGGCCCCGGGCCACCGCCGCCGGGGTGGCGCTGGGCACGGGGTACGTGGCGGCCGTCTGCCTCGTCCTGGCGGCGATCCAGGAGCGGGGCGCCCGCGCCCCGGCGGCGGCGCCCCTGCGGTGGGTGCTCGCCGTGGCGACGGCCGCCGTGCTCACCTCGTACGTCCTCACCAACGTCCGCACCGCGGCCCGGATCGCGGCGCGCCTGCGCCCCGGGCCGGCCCCGGCGCCCTCGGCGCTCCCGGCGCTCCCGGCGCGGAAGCCCGCCGCGCCGCTGGTCGTCGCCGTCGGGGCGGCGTGCTGCGCCTTCGCCTGGGCGGGGGCGCGGGACGGCGGCGTACCCCTGCTGCTGCTCGGTCCGGCCGCCGCGGCGCTGGTCGGCTACGCGCTGGCCGCCGCCGCGGCGGTCCGTCACGGCGGGCCGCCGCTGCGGGTCGCCGGGGCGCTGCTGCTGGCCGTGCTCACGGGCCTGGCGGTGCTCGCCGTCCCGTTCCTGTCCGGCGCGTGAACGCGCGCCGGACCGCACCTCCGCACCACCTCCCTACCTTTCCACCCCCCATCTCCGAGGAGACCCCTCTCATGAACGCCTCGACCCTCGAATCCGAGGTCCGCAGCTACAGCCGCAACTGGCCCGTGGTCTTCGACCGGGCGCGCGGCAGCCGGCTCACCGACCGGGACGGCCGGGCCTACCTGGACTTCTTCGCGGGCGCGAGCGCCCTCAACTACGGCCACAACCACCCCGTGCTGAAGCGGGCGCTGCTCGACTACCTGGAGCGGGACGGGGTGACGCACAGCCTCGACATGCTGACGGTGGCGAAGGACGACTTCCTGCGCGAGTTCGGGGCGCGGATCCTCGGCCCCCGGCGGCTGGACTACCGGGTCCAGTTCCCCGGCCCGACGGGCACCAACAGCGTGGAGGCGGCGCTGAAACTGGCCCGCAAGGTGACGGGTCGTCAGACCGTGGTGGCCTTCACCGGCGCCTTCCACGGCATGTCGCTGGGGTCGCTCGCCGTCACCGGGAACGCGTCGAAGCGCGGCGGCGCCGGGGTGCCGCTGGGGCACACCTGGCGGCTCCCGTACGACGGCTTCGCCGGGGGCGAGGTGAACGGCCTGCGGCTGCTCGACGGCATGCTCGACGACCGCAGCAGCGGCATGGACCTGCCCGCCGCCGTCATCGTGGAGACGGTGCAGGGCGAGGGCGGGGTGAACCCGGCCCGGGCCGCCTGGCTCGCGGACCTGGCGGAGCTGTGCGACCGCCGGGGCATCCTGCTGATCGTGGACGACATCCAGATGGGCTGCGGGCGGACCGGGCCGTTCTTCAGTTTCGAGGCGGCCGGCATCACCCCGGACATCGTCTGCCTGTCCAAGTCCCTGAGCGGGTACGGGCTGCCGATGGCGCTGACCCTGTTCCGCACCGAACTGGACGTGTGGCAGCCGGGCGAGCACAACGGCACCTTCCGCGGCAACAACCCGGCCTTCGTCACCGCGACGGCGGCGCTGCGGGAGTTCTGGGCGGACAGCACCCTGGAGAAGCAGACGGAGACGCGCGGCGCGCTCTTCGAGGAGCGGCTGGGCGACCTCGCGGAGCGGTACGCGGCGCAGGTGACGGCGCGGCGCGGACGCGGCCTGGCGTGGGGCCTGTCCTTCCGGGACCCGGCGACGGCCCGGCTGGTCGCCGACGGGGCCTTCGCCCGGGGCCTGCTGGTGGAGACCTCGGGTTCCGAGGACGAGGTGGTGAAGCTGCTGCCGCCGCTGACGGCCACGGACGAGGAGCTGGAGGAGGGCCTGGCCGTGCTGCGGGAGTCGGTGGCGGCGGCGGTCGGGGCCTGAGGGGCGGGCAGCCGGGGCGCGAGGGGTTCGCGGGACGTCACGGGGGACGACACAGGAGACGTCACGCGGGACGTCACGCTGGGACGTCGCCCCCGCGCCGTCACCGGGCCGCCGCCGGGGCGGGCTCCTCCTCCGTACGGCCGGGGGCGGCGCCGGGGTCCGGTGCGGGGTCGCCGGCCGGGGCGCGGCCGGTGAACCAGTGGGTGCGCACCGCGTCGGTGGGCCGGGGGTCGCCGAGCGCGTCGAGGCCCCAGTGCGCCAGGGCCTCGACGACCGGGCGGAGTTCGGCGCCGCGCGGGGTGAGCTGGTACACGGTCGCGTTGGCGGGCCGTTCCAGGCGTCGGCGCTCGACCAGCTCCTCGCCCTCCAGCTGCTTGAGCCGGCTGGCGAGGATGTCGGTGGAGACGCCGGGGAGGTCGGCGTGCAGGTCGGTGTACCGCCGCGGGCCGTGCAGGAGCTCCCGGACGATCAGCAGGCTCCAGCGCTCCCCCACCGCGTCCAGGGCTCGGGCGACGGCGCAGTACTGGTCGTAGCTTCGGCGTGGCATGAGGGCCAGCATAGCCAAAAGGTTGGACTTTCCAAGTGGGTACTTGGTAGAACGAAGCAGCCACAGCGGCGCGGATGACGGTGACAGTGACGGTCGGGAGGCCGCAGATGACGTTTCGACAGTCCAGCAAGTTGAAGGACGTGTGCTACGAGATCCGTGGCCCGGTCGTCGACCAGGCCAACGCCCTCGAGGAGGCGGGTCACAGCGTCCTGCGGCTGAACACCGGCAACCCGGCGCCGTTCGGCTTCGAGGTGCCGGAGGAGATCCTCCAGGACATCATCCGCAACCTGCCCCAGGCGCACGGCTACAGCGACGCCCGGGGCATCCTCCCGGCCCGGCGCGCGGTGATGCAGTACTACCAGCAGCGCGGCGTGGCGGGCGTGACCGTCGACGACGTCTACCTGGGCAACGGCGCCTCGGAGCTGATCCAGATGGCCGTGCAGGCCCTGGTGGACGACGGCGACGAGGTGCTGGTGCCGATGCCGGACTACCCGCTGTGGACCGCCGTGGTGCGGTTCGCCGGCGGCCGGGCCGTGCACTACCTGTGCGACGAGGAGGCGGACTGGTTCCCCGACCTCGACGACATCGCCGCGAAGATCACCGACCGCACCAAGGCCATCGTCGTCATCAACCCCAACAACCCCACGGGCGCCGTCTATTCGAAGGAGCTGCTGGAGGGCATCCTCGAACTGGCCCGCCGCCACGGCCTGATGGTGCTCGCCGACGAGATCTACGACAAGATCCTCTACGACGGCACCGAGCACCACTGCCTGGCCACGCTCAGCGACGACGTCGTGACCCTCACCTTCAACGGCCTCTCCAAGTCCTACCGCGTGGCCGGATTCCGCAGCGGCTGGCTGGTCGTCTCGGGCCCGAAGGAGCAGGCCGCGGACTACCTGGAGGGCCTGACCATGCTGGCCGGCATGCGGCTGTGCCCGAACGTGCCCGCGCAGTACGCCGTCCAGGCGGCGCTCGGCGGCCGGCAGTCGATCCACGACCTGACCCTGCCGAACGGGCGGCTCACCGAGCAGCGCGACGTCGCCTGGCGGGCGCTGAACGAGATCCCGGGCGTCAGCTGCGTCAAGCCGAAGGGCGCGCTGTACGCCTTCGCCAAGCTCGACCCGGCGGTGCACAAGATCGTCGACGACGAGCAGCTCGTCCTCGACCTGCTGCTGCGCGAGAAGATCCACCTCGTGCAGGGGACCGGCTTCAACTGGCCGCGCCCGGACCACTTCCGCTTCGTCACGCTGCCGCGCGCCGACGACCTGGAGACCGCGATCAACCGCATCGGCCGCTTCCTCTCGACGTACCGCCAGTAGGGCTCCGCCGCAGCGGAACCTGGGCGCGAATTCCGGCCAATTCAGCGCCGCCCTTCCCGATTTGACGCAACGGCGGGCCGAGGGCGGCCCGGCCGGGCAAGCTTGGATCTTGAACGACCGTGCCCGCGGCGCGCCGCACCGGCGGCGCGCCGCGGGCACGGCACCGCGCACGGCTCCACGTACGGCACCCCCCGCACGTGGTGCCGTACGCGCACCGACCTCGCACCGCATCCGCACTCCACCGGAGGAGCTCCGTTGAACCGTCAGAGCGAACGCCCGCCCGCCGTGATCGTCATGAGCGACCTGGCGGCCCTCGCCCGCCAGCACCGCCTGATCACCGACATCGCGGAGCGCGGGCTGGCTCCGCTGGTCGTCGTCGGCCCCACCACCGACCTGGCGAAGCTGACCGGACACATCGCGGAGCCGGCCCACCCGCTCTCCCGGATCGAGGCCGTCCGCCAGTTCCCGGACGCCGTGATCGCCGGTGTCCTCGCGTCCGTGCAGGACTGGATCGCCGACTACGACATACGCGGCGTGATCTGCAGCGGCGAGGTCTTCGTCGACCCGTGCGGGGTGCTCTCCGAGGCGCTGGGCCTGCCCGGCCCCGGCGCCTGGGCGGCCCGGGTCTGCCGCGACAAGGTCATGCAGCGCGTCATCCTCCGCGACCACGGCCCCGCCTGGCGGGCGTTCGCGCCCCACCAGCGGGAGTCGGCCGCCGCCGACGCGTACCCCGCCGTCGTCAAGCCGGCCGGGCGGATGTTCAGTTCGGGCGTCGTCCGGGTCGAGAACGACGAGGAGCTGCGGGCCGCGCTCGCCGCGTACGAGCCGGACGAGACGATCCTCGTGGAAGAGCTGGTCACCGGACCCGAGTTCTCCGTCGAGGCCCTCGTCCACCGCGGCGAACTGCTCTGGAGCGGCGTCACCGCCAAGCTCACCAACGAGGACGACAGCCGCTACTTCACGGAGATCGGCCACACCAGCCCCGCCGACGTGCCGCTCGCGCACTCGGACGCGCTCGTCGCCGCCAACGCCGCGATCCTCAAGGCGCTGCGCTTCGACAGCGGCATCACCCACGCCGAGTTCCGGCTCCGCGACGGCCAGCCGGTCCTCATGGAGATCGCCGCCCGGCTCCCCGGCGACGCCATCACCATGATGTGGCACCTGGCCACCGGCAAGCCCATCGAACCGGCCATCGTCGACCTCGCGCTCGGCGTGCGCCCCGACTACCCGGCCCCCACCCGCCGGGCCGTCCAGCGCTTCGTCGAGCACACGCCCGGCCGGCTGACGGACGTGCGGTACGACGGCGAGCCGGTCTCCTGGATCGTCGACGACGCGGTCTGGCCCCTCGTCGAGGCCACCACCCCGGACGCGCCCGCCCGCTGCGCCTCGGTCATGGTGGCCCTCGCCCGCGGTTCCCGCCTCGGCGCCCTCCACGACTCGTCCGGCCGCTCGGCCTACGTCGTGGCGGACCTCCCCTGGGACGCCGACCCGGTCGCCGAGGTCCGCGCCTACACGGACCGCGTCGAGCTGACGATCGAACCGGACCCGGCGTAAGGGACCGGCGCGGGGCCGGGCGGACCGGCGCCCGGCCCCGGCCCGGCCCTGTCCCCGGACCCACACCCGCGCCGCCCGCCGCACCCGGTCCCGCGCGGGCCGGGGCTCCGGAGAGCACTCCCGGGCGGCTTGGCTAAAGTGGCCGCTCTCATGAACGTGGCACGACAGGACGAGGACGTCCGGCAGAAGGGCGAGGGCGCGGCCCCGCTCCTGCGGCTGCGCCTGTTCGGGGGGTTCCGCGCCGAGCGGGACGGCGGTCCGGAGCTGCCGGGGCGCTGGCCCCGGCCCGGCGCGCGGACGCTCGTGAAGCTGCTCGCCGTGGCGCCCGGGCACAGCCTCCACCGCGAACAGGTGCAGGAGATCTGCTGGCCGAACGCCACCCCGCAGGCCGCCGCCAGCAGCCTGCGGGTCGCGCTGCACGCCGCCCGGCACGCGCTGGAACCCGAGATCGCCCCGCGCGCCGCTTCCTCGTACCTCCGCTCGGACGGCACGCTGCTGCGGCTCGACCCGGGACGGGTCTGGATCGACGCGGACGAGGCCGAGCGGCTCTCCCTCGCGGCGCTCGCCGGCTCCGAAGGCGACCGCCCGCCCGGCGACCCGCTGGCGGCGGCGCTCGCCGCGTACGGCGGGGAACTGCTCCCCGAGGACCGGTACGCCCCCTGGGCCGAACGGCGCCGCGCCGAACTCGCCGCGCTGCGGCTGCGCGTGCTGCTCGCCCTCGCCGAACGGCGGCTCGCCGAGGGCGCGTACGAGGAGGCGTCGGACGCCGCCGGGCGGGTCGTCGCCGAGGCGCCCGCCGAGGAGCGGGCCCACCAGCTGCTCATGACGGCCTCGCTGGAGCAGGGGCTGCGGGCGCGGGCGGTGCGGCAGTACGAGCGGTGCCGCGCCGCCCTCGCCGGCGAGCTGGGGATCGCGCCCGCCCCGGAGACCGAGCGGCTGCGGCGGCTGGCCGTCCGCGCCGAGCCGGTCCCCCGTACCGGCGCGGAGGCTGTCGCCTCCCCTTCCGCAGAAACGATCCTTCCGCCCGCCGTACGGGCCCTGGCGCACGGCACCCTGCACGGCCGCGACGCGCTGCTGCGGACCGTCGTCACCGCCACGGACCACCCGGTGCTCCTCCTCGTCGGCGAGGCGGGCATCGGCAAGACCCGGCTGGCCGCCCAGGCCGCCCGGCGGCTCGCCGGCTCCGGCGCCGCGGTGCTGTGGGGCGCCGCGCACGAGGCCGAGGGCCCCACGCCGTACGGCCCGTTCGTCGAGGCCCTCGACGGCTGGCTCGCCCGCCGCCCGCCGTCCGACCGGACGCGCATCGGAGCCCTCTGCCCCGAACTCGTCCCCCTCCTCCCCTCGCTCGACCGCCCGGCCGCGGGCGCACCGGGGAGGGGCGACGGACCGGCCGGCGACGCCGGGCCCGAGGCGCGCGCCCGGCTGTTCCACGGCGTGGAACGCCTGCTGGCGGAGATCGGCGGGGACGCCGGGGTCGTCGTGGTCCTCGACGACCTGCACGCCGCCGACGCCGGTACGCACCACCTCCTCGCGCGGCTGGCGCGCCGGTTCGCGGAGGCGGGCGACGGGTCCCGGTGCCGCTTCCTCGTGACGCTCCGCGACGACGAACCCCTCCCGGAGGCCGACCGGCTGCGGGTCGACGAGCTGGTCCGTGCGGGGCTCGCGACACGCCTCGGCGTACCGCCGCTGAGCAGGCAGGACGCGCTCGCCCTCGTCCGCGAGGCCCGCCGGCCCGGCGGTGGGGAGGGCGAGCGGGAGTTCGAGCGGGTGTGGCGGCTCTCCCTCGGCAATCCCCTCTTCACCGTCGAACTCGCCCGCGCGGGCGCGGTGGACGGCGAAGGACACGCCCCCGGGAACGCCGAGGGGGCCGCCGCCCCCGAGGGCGTCCGGCAGCTCGTCGCCCGGCGGCTGCTGCGGCTCGACACCCGGGCCCGGCGCATGGCGGAGGTCGTCGCCGCCGCCGGCGGAACCGCCCCGCTGGCCGAGGTCCTCGACATCGCCCGGACCGGGATCCATCCGCCGCTGGCCCCGGCGGAGGCCACGACCGCTCTCGAAGAGGCCGTGGGCGCCGCGCTCCTGACGGAACGCCAGGTGACGGTGGCCGGACGGAACGTCACCGGCCTTGCCTTCCGTCATCCCCTGCTGCGGCTCACCTGCTACGGGCTGCTCACCCGGGTGCGCTCCCTCGGGCTGCACGCCGCGTGGAGCGACGCCCTCCTGCGGCACCGACCCGACGATGTCGACGCGCTGGCCTGGCACCTGGTGCGGGCCGAGGACCCGCGGGCGGTGGAATACCTGCGGCGGGCGGCTGAGCGCGCGGCGGCCCTGTACGCGAACGAGGACGCGGACGCGTACTACCGCCGCCTGACGCCCCTGGTCGCGGCCGACCCGGCCCTCGCGGCCGCCGTGGGCCTGGACCACGGCGCCCTGCTCCAGCGGATGTCCCGCGCCGAGGACGCCGCCGGCGTGCTGGACGCGGCGCTGGACGCCGCCGACCGGGCCGGGGCCGGGGCCACCGCCGTGACCGTCACCGCCCGGCTCGCCGAGGCCCTGATCCGGGCGAGCCGGCAGGACGAGGCGCGCCGGGTGCTCGACGCCCGCCGGCCGGACCCGGCGACCCCGTTGGACGCGGTGGCCGCCCACCGCCTGGCCACGGCGATCCTGTTCTTCGTCGCGGGACGGCACGCCGAGGCGGCGGAGGCCGCGGCCGGATCTGCGGCCGTCGCCGCGCTGCTGCCCGGCCGGGAGCGCGACCGGGCGCTGGCCCGCGCGCTCGGCCAGCAGGCGGCGGCCCTCGGCCTGGCCCAGCGGCTCGGCGAGGCCCAGGCCGCCGCCGAGCGGGCGCTGACGCACGCGGTCGCGGCCGGGGACGCCGTGACCGAGGGCCTGGTGCTGTCGATCCTGCGGGAGAACGCCCGCCGCGGCGGCCGGCTGGCCGAGGCGGTCGCGTACGGCGAGCGCGCCGTACACCTGGCCGACCGGGCCGGCAGTCCGGAGGCGGGCGCGTTCGAGCGGACCAACCTCGCGGAACTGCACCTGCTGCTCGGCCGGGACGCCGAGGCGGAGGAACTGGCGGTGGCGGCGGAACGCACCGCCCGTGCCCGGGCGCCGCGCACCCTCCCGTACGCGCTGACCGCCCTGGCCCGGACCCGGATGACCTGGAATCCGGCGATGGCCGGGGCGCTGCTGGCCCGCGCGGAGGCCTGCGCGGAGGCGTCCGGCGAGCAGCAGGCGCGCGACGAGGTGCGTCTGGCGCGCGCCGAACTGGCCCTGCGCGGCGGCCGTCCGGAGGAGACCCTGGTCCTGCTCGACGGGGGTACGGTCACCCCGCGCACCGAGTGCGTGCGCGGCTGGGCGCTGCTGCGCACCGGGCGGCACGCGGAGGCCGTCGCGCTGCTGGAGCGGGAGGCGGCGCGCGCCGAGGCGGCGGGGCTGTGCCTGCTGTCGGTGGAGGCGACGACGGCGCTCGCGGTGGCGCTGGGCCTGTCCGGGGCGCCGGAGCGGGCGGACGCGCTGCTCGCGGAGGCCCTGGAGCGGGCCGAGGCCCTGCCGTACCCGTCCGGCGCCGACCGGGTCCGCGCGGCCCGCGCGCGGTTCGCGGACGCGACCGCCTGAGCACCGGCGACATGACGGAGCGTCAATCGGCTTGCTGGATCCCGAGGATGGCGTGCATGCCGCGCAGCGTCCACTCCCCCGCACGGCTGTCGCCGTGCAGGAGCCGGGCCGGGGTGACGCCGGCGGCCAGGGACTCCAGGCCGTAGACGACCTGGCCGGGGTCGGTGCCGGGCGGGAGGTCGCCGGCGGCGACGGCCGTCTCGACGTCGCGGCGGAGGGTGTCCCGCCAGCGGGCGCGGCTCTCGGCGATGCGGTCGTGGACGGCGCCGGCGCGCCCGTCGTAGTCGTAGGTGACCTGGGTGAGCAGACAGCCGCCCGAGTAGCCGGGGTCGACGGCGTACGCCACCCAGGACGCGCAGACGGCCAGCAGGCGCGGCAGTCCGGGGTCGCGGTGGCGCACCGGCTGCCAGACCCGGACGCGGAAGCTCTCCACCACCAGGTCCACGGTGGCCAGTTGGAGGTTCTCCTTGCTGCCGAACCGGCCGATCACCCCAGCCTTGCTCATGCCGAGCGCGTCCGCGAGGCGGCCGATGGTGACGCTGTCGAGACCTTCCCGGGAGGCGATCTCGGAGGCGGCGGCGAGCACCGACCGCCGTGTTTCCAGGGCCGCTCGGGCCGATGCGCGTCCTGCCATGCGGCGAGCTTAGCAAACGACCGTACGGCATTGACGTACGAACGGTCGTACTCTTAAATCCTCGCCATGACGACTTCCGTCCCCTCCTCGCCGCCGTCGCCCCTGCCCTCACCCCCGCCGTCACCCGGATCTCCGCCCGCCGCCACCGGCTCCGCCCGGCGCGCCTCGCTCGCCCTGCTCCTCGCCTGCGCGGGCACCTTCCTGAGCTTCCTCGACGCCACCGTCACCAACCTGGCGGTGCCGCCGATCGCCGCCGACTTCGGTACCTCGCTGACCACCGTCTCCTGGGTCGCCACCGCCTATGTGATCCCCTTCGCCGCCCTGCTCGCGCCGGCCGGGCCGCTGGCCGACGCGGTCGGCCGGGCCCGCCTGTTTCTGGCCGGGGTCGCCGTCTTCACGGTCTCCTCGCTGTTGATCGCCGTGGCGCCGAACCTGCCCGTGCTGCTCGCCGCACGCGTCGTCCAGGGCCTGGGCGCCGCCCTGTTGGTCCCCGCCTCCCTCGGTCTCGTCCTCGCGGAGATCCCCGCCGAGCGCCGGCGCGCCGCGATCGGCGTGTGGAGCGCGGCGGGCGCCCTGGCCGCCGCCGCGGGACCCGCCCTCGGCGGCCTCCTGGTCGAACTCCTCGACTGGCGCGCCCTGTTCTGCCTCAACCTGCCGGTGGGCTTCGCCGTGCTGATCGCCGGCCGGAAGCTGCCGTCCGGCGAGTCCCGCGCCGGGCGCGCACCCGATCTGCTGGGCGGCCTGCTCCTCGCGCTGAGCGTCGGCGCGGCGGTGTACGGCCTCACCCAGGGGCCCGAACACGGCTGGGCCTCGGCGCACGTGCTGACCGCCGCCGCCGTCACCGTGCTCGCGGGCGCGGCGACCGTGCTGCGGGCGCTCCGGCACGCCCGTCCCGCGCTGCGGCTCGACCTCTTCCGCAGCCGGTCGTTCGCCGTCGCGGGCGCGGTGTCCTTCGCGTACGGCACCGCGCTGTTCACCACGATGCTGCTCGGCGTGCTCTTCCTGACCGGCGCGTGGGGCTACTCCGCGCTGGAGGCGGGGCTCGCGATGAGCCCTGCGGCGCTCGTCACGGCGGTGGTCGGGGTCGGCGTCGGACGGCTCCCCGCCGCCCCCGCCCCGCGCACGCTGGTGGCGGCGGGCTCGGCCCTCGTCGCCGTCTCGACGGGCGTGCTGGCGCTGTTCCTCGGCACCGAGCCGCGCTTCTGGACGCTGTGGCTGCCGGCCGGGGCGGTGATGGGCGCCGGCGTCGGCCTGTCCACCGTCGGCATCTCCAGCGCCGCCGCCTTCTCCGTGGCGCCCCGTCACTTCGCCGCGGCGACCGGCCTGGTGATGGCCGCCCGCCAGGTCGGCGGCGGGCTCGGCATCGCCGCCACGGCCGTGATCATCGCGGAGGTGGCGGGCAGGGGGACGGCGACGGGAGCGGAGCCGTACGCCGTCGTGTACGGGTTCGCCACCGCCGTCAGCCTCGCCGCCGCGGCCGGCGGCCTCGCCCTGCGCCTCACCCCACCCCCGCCCGCGTCCGCCGCAGGCACCTCTCCTACCCCTGCAGGAGACCAGCGATGACGACCCGCCCGTCCGAGGCCCCGCCCGCCGTCGACCACGACAACCGCACCGCGTCCGGCACGTCCGCCGAGGCCACCGACCCGTACTGCGTACCGGCGCGCACCGCCGCCGCGATGCTGCGTCCCCTGCCGTGGAACCGGCTGGCCGTGCTGGGCGACAGCGTGACCGCCGGCGTGATGGACCCGCTGCCGGGCTACCGGCACCGGTCGTTCGCCGACCGCCTCACCGACGCGCTCGCCGCCACCCGCCCGGGCTTCGCCGCCGTCAACCTCGCCGAGCCCCACCTCCGCGTCGCCGAGATCCGCGCGCGGCAGCTCGTCCCCGCCCTGGACTTCGCCCCGGACGCGGTGCTGGTGAGCGCGGGCGGCAACGACGCTTTCCGCAGCTTCGACCCGGACGCGCTGCGGGCCGAGCTGGGCGCGCTCCTCATCCCGCTCGTGGAGAGCGGCGCCGTCGTCGTCACCGTCGGCCTCTTCGACCTCGCCCGCTCGGGTCTGGTGCCGCGGGAGCACGCCGACGGCATGGCCCGCCGCTTCGACACGCTCGACGCCGTCACCGCGGACCTCACGCGCAGCCTCGGCGGCGTCCACGTCGACACCCACCACCATCCGCTCGGCACCGACCCGGGCATCTACGCCGCCGACCGCGTCCACGGCAACGCGCGCGGCCACGCGGTCGCCTTCGCGGCCATCGCCCAGACGCTGGCCCGGTGGAGCGAGGAGGACGCCGGCGCCTGACGCCCACCGCCGGAGAATCCCGCCGGAAATCCGGTCGAGAAAGAACCTGCGGAATACCCCCTGGGGGTATATGGTTGTGAGCGTCGTCCGGAGCGGACGACAGCACCGCGCACCACCGCGCGCCACATCGCATCCAGGGGAAACGCCATGAACGAGCACGCCGGCCACGGCCACACCGACCACGCGGCGCACACCGGCCACGCGACACACGGCGGCCACGCGGGCCACACCGGTCAAACCGGTCACGCGGGTCACGCCGCTCACGCCGGGGCGCAGCCCGGCGGGCTGGCGGTCTCGGCGGACGGCTACACCCTCGAACTCGACGCGGCGATCCTCACCGCCGGTGTCCAGACGGTCACCTTCCGGGTGACCGGCCCGGACGGCCGGCCGGTGACGGAGTACGTCCCCGAGCACGAGAAGGAGCTGCACTTCATCGCCGTCCGCCGGGACACGGCCGGGTTCCAGCACGTGCACCCGGTGCGGGACGAGCACGGCACCTGGAGCACCGAGCTGACGCTGGAGCCCGGCGACTGGCGGTTCTTCACCGACATCCACCCGGCCGGCCACGACCGGACGCTGACGCTGGGGATCGACGCCGCGGTCGCCGGCCCGTACGCCCCGCAGCCGCTGCCGGAGGCCACCGGAACCGCCCGGCTCGGCGCGTACACCGTGACCCTCAAGGGCGAGCTCGTGCCCGGCGAGGCGAGCGAGCTGACCCTCACCGTCGGCCGGGACGGGCGTCCGGTGACCGACCTGGAGCCGTACCTGGCGGCGTACGGCCACCTGGTGGCCCTGCGCGTCGGCGACCTCGGCTACCTCCACGTCCACCCGGAGGGCGAGCCCGGCGACGGCGTCACCGCGCCGGGGCCGGACATCTCCTTCATGGCGGTCGCGCCGACGGCCGGCACCTACCGTCTGTTCCTGGACTTCCAGCACGAGGGCGTCGTCCGGACGGCGGAGTTCACGGTCCGCACGACCACCCCCGCCGCCGAGCACGGCGACCACCAGGCGCACCACGCCGGCCACGGGCACGGCGGCCACCCGTCCCCCCACGCCCACCACTGACACGAACGGAAGCGATCCCTTGCCCTGCTGTCCCCCCTGCCCCGCCCGTCCCCGCGGGGCACGGCCGCCGCCCCGGCGCCGTGCCCCGCCGCATGGACACGGAAGGACACCGCCATGCGCCTCTTCGCCCTCCGGGACTACCGCCGTCTGTTCGGCGCCCAGGTCATCGCCCTCTTCGGGACCGGCCTCACGACCGTGGCCCTCGGGCTCCTCGCGTACGAGCTCGCCGGCCCGGACGCCGGCGTCGTGCTCAGCACCGCCCTGACGATCAAGATGGTCATGTACGTGATCATCGCGCCGCTCGCCGCCGCGTACGTCGACCGGCTGCCCAGAAGAACGTTCCTCTTCCTCCTCGACGTGGTCCGCGGCCTGGTGGTCCTGGCCCTGCCCCTGGTCACCGAGGTCTGGCACGTCTACGTGCTGATCGGTCTGCTGCAGGCGGCCTCCGCCGCGTTCACCCCGACGTTCCAGGCCGTCATCCCCGACATCGTCACCGACGAGTCCGCCTACACCCGGGCCCTGTCCGCCTCCCAGGTGGCCTCGACCATGGAGAGCCTGCTGAGCCCGGTGCTCGCGGCCGTCGCCCTGGCGTTCCTGAGCTTCGACCGGCTGTTCCTCGGCACCTCGGCCGGCTTCCTCGTCTCCGCCGCGCTCGTCCTGTCCACCCGTATCCCCGAAGCCCGCCCCAGCGGCCACACCAAGGCCTGGGACAAGGCGGCAGCCGGCATCAGGACGTTCCTCGGGACGCCCCGGCTGCGGGGCGTGATGGCGCTCAACGTCGTGGTGGCGGCGGCCGGTTCGATCGTCGTCGTGAACACCGTCAACCACGTCCGGGACCGGCTCGGCGGCACCCAGTCGGACGTCGCCTGGATGCTGGCCGCGTCGGGCACCGGCACCCTCCTGGCCGCGCTGGCGCTGCCCCGCGTCCTCGACCGGATCGCCGCCCGGACGGTCATGCTGACCGGCGCCGGAGTCCTCGTCGCCGGCACGACCGCCGCGGTCGCGCTCTCCGCGACGGACCTGCTCACCCGGACCGCGACGGCCGCCGTCTGGGCCGCGATCGGCGTCGGGATGGCACTGGTCATCACGCCGACCGGCACGGTCATCCGCGGCGCCGTCGAACGCAACGCGATCCCCGGGGCGTTCGCCGCCCAGTTCTCCCTCTCGCACCTGGCGTGGCTGGTCACGTACCCCGTGGCGGGCCGGCTGGCCACGACCGCCGGCTTCACCGTCACCTGGTCGGTCCTGGCGGCCCTCGCCGCCACGGCCACCGCGGCGGCCCTCCTCCTCTGGCCCCGCCGCACCCGCCGCACCGCCACGCCGACCCCGATCGCCGCCGCCCCCGACCGCGCCGCCCTCACCAGGGCGGCGTGAGCCGGCGGCCCCGCGGCGCCGCCGCCTCCCGGCGTGCCCCGGGAGGCGGCATGCCGGACACTCGTGCTAAGAGGGCCCGCGCGCCGCGCGCGGGCCGTGGTGAGGGTGTTCGGCATGCTCGAGGTCCCGCTCTGGCTGTGGCTGGCGTTCGCCGCGACCGTGGTCGTGTCGCTGGCGGTGGACCTGCTGGCCCACCGCACCGCGCACGTCATCGGCTTCCGGGAGGCCGCCGCCTGGAGCGGCCTGTGGGTGGGGCTCGCCCTGGTCTTCGGCGCGGTCGTCTTCCTCGTCCTGGGCGCGACCGCGGGCACGGAGTACACGACGGCCTGGCTCCTGGAGAAGAGCCTGTCGGTGGACAACCTGTTCGTCTTCGCCGTCATCTTCGCGTACTTCAAGGTGCCCCGGGCCTATCAGCACCGCGTGCTGTTCTTCGGCGTCATCGGCGCGCTCGTCTTCCGGGCGATCTTCCTCTCCCTCGGCGTGGCCGTGGTCAGCCGCTTCACCGCCGTGCTGTTCGCCTTCGCGGCGGTCCTGTTCTACAGCGCGTACAAGCTCCTCAAGGACGAGGAGGAGAGCTTCGACCCCGGCAAGAGCCTCGCGGTGCGGATGCTCCGCAAGCTGATCCCGGTGCGGGACGAGTACGCGGGGGCGAGGTTCTTCGTCAAGGAGGCCGGCCGGCGGGTGGCGACTCCGCTGCTCGCGGTGGTCGCCGCGATCGAGGCCGCCGACCTGGTCTTCGCCGTCGACAGCGTCCCGGCCGTCCTGGCCGTCAGCGACGACGCCTTCATCGTCTACACCAGCAACGCCTTCGCCATCCTCGGCCTGCGGGCGCTCTACTTCATGCTCGCCGGCCTGCTGGACCGCTTCCACTACCTGAGCAAGGGCCTGGCGGTCATCCTCGCCTTCATCGGCGTCAAGCTCGTCCTCCAGGCGGCCCACAAGACGATCAGCCCGGCCGTCCCGGAGATCCCCTCACCGGTCAGCCTCGCGGTCATCGTCGTCGTCCTGGCGGCATCCGTGGTGCTCAGCGTCAAGAGGCCCGTGCCGACGGCCGCCGCCCCGCAGCCGCCCCCCGCGTCATCGGGACTCCCAGGAGACGCCCCTCTTCCCGACCCGGAGAAACAGGCATATCGTAAAGATATGGTCAAACTGAGGCGCAAGCCGACGACGTACACCTGCCCGACGTGCAAGACGTCCTTGCCGCCCGCGGTCCACCGCCACAAGACCCTCGGCGTGTTCGTTCCGGAGTGGGGCCCGGGCCCCTGCCAGAACCGCGACTGCCCGGACTTCCGGCTGGACCCCGCTGCACGCGTCCACCGGCACGACGAGGCGAGGCCCCGGCGGGACGAGGGCTAGGGCGTCTCCTCGCCCGGCCCGGCGTCTCCGCCGTACGGGCGCAGGCGGACCGCGGTGATGGCGTGCTGCTCGACCGCCGCCACCTCGATGTCCCATCCGTCGACGCGGCACCGGGCTCCGGGCCCCCGGGGCAGGCGGCCGAGCACGTCCAGGACGAGGCCGGCGACGGTGGTGGAGCCGGTGCGTCCCGCCGCGCCGAGCTCGACCCCCAGCTCCGGCAGGTCGTCGGCGGGGAAGTCGCCCGGGACGAGGAGGGATCCGTCGGGGCTCCGCTCGACCTGCCGGCCGCGCCGGTCGGTCTCGTCGTAGATCTCCCCCACGATCTCCTCCAGCAGATCCTCGAGGGTGACGATGCCCTCGACCGATCCGTGCTCGTCCGTCACGAGGGCGAACTGCTGATGGTCGGTCCGGAAGCGCAGGAGCGCGTCGGAGATCTTCATGGCGTCGGGGAACACGGTCGCCCGGCGGGCCAGTGCGCCGACCGGCACGGCGTCGTCGCTGGTGGTGAGGTCGCGCAGGTGCACGATCCCCGTGATGTCGTCGAAGTGACCCGCTCCGAGCACCGGGGCCCTGGAGTGCCCGGACGCGGCCAGTTCGCCGCGCGCCCGGACCGCCGGGGTGCCGGCCGGCAGGGCGAACACCGCGCGGCGCGGGACGAGGGCGGTGCGGAGGGTCCGCTCGTGGATCTCCAGCGCCCTGGCGGCGATGGCGCGCTGGTCGGGCGTCAGCCCCCGCTGGCTGACCACCATGTCCCGCAGCTCCTCCGGGGTGGGCGGCTGCTTGCCGGCCCCCGGATCGCCGCCCAGCAGCCGGACCACGAGGTTGGTCGTGCGGCCGAGCGCCCAGACGGCCGGGCGGGACACCGCCGCGAGCAGGCTCAGCGGGCCGGCGGCGAGCAGGGACCACCGCTCCGCGAACTGCATGCCCAGCCGTTTGGGCGCCAGTTCGCCGACGACGAGCGTGACGAAGCTGAGGACGAGCGTGACGAAGCTGAGGACGAGCGTCACCAGTCCCACCGCGAGCGGTTCGGCCATGTCCCCGGCGAACGGCAGCAGGGGGACGAGCGGCTTGGCGAGCGACACCGCGGCCGAGGCCGACGCCAGGAACCCGGCGAGGGTGATGCCGATCTGGATGGTCGCCAGATACCGGTTCGGATCGGCCGTCAGCCGCGCCAGCCGGGCCGCCCCGCGCCCGCCCCTGCGCCGCAGCCGGCGCAGCTGGCTCTCGCGCGGCCCGGCCGGGTGCCCCGGCGTTCACGAGCCCTTCCCCTCGGTCCGTACGACGGTGACCGAGCACTGCGCGTGGCGCAGCAGGGCCCGGCTGACGGACCCGAGCAGCAGCCCCGCGAGCCCTCCGTGTCCCCGGGAGCCGGCCACCAGCAGTCCGGCGGCGGCGCTCGCCTCGATCAGGACCTGGCGCGGGTCGCCGCGGACGACGCGCACGTCCAGGCTCACCTCCGGGTGGTCCCCGCGGTGTCCGGACAGCAGGTCGCGCACCGCGGCCTCCGCGGTGTCGGTGTCCGCTCCGCCGCCGACGGGGGAAGGAGGGGGGTCGTCCCGTACGTGGAGGGCCACCAGCCGCCGGCCGCGCAGGGCGGATTCGGCGAACGCGAACCCGGCCGCCGCCCGCCCGGCCGTGGTGCCGTCCACCGCGAGCAGCACGGGACCGGCGGGCCGGAGCCCGCCGCGTACGGCCATCACCGGGCATTCCGCGTGCGCGGCCAGACGCTCGGCCGTGGAGCCCAGCAGCGCGGGCGGGGCGCCGCCCGCGCCCGGTCCGCCGACGACGAGGAGCCGGGCCTCGCGCGCCTCGGCCTCCAGCACGGACTCCGTCTCGCCGCCGACGACGGCCGGCGTCACCTCGACGCCGGGGGCCGTTCTCCGGGCTCGCCCGACCGCCCGGGCGATCAGCTCCTCGGCGCCGTCGCGGAGCGCGCCCTCCGGCGGCCCCAGCGGCGAACCGCGCGGTGCGTGCATGCCGGGCCAGACGAACGCGTGCACGATCCGGAGCCCGGCGCCGCGCAGGGCCGCTTCGCGTGCGGCCGCCTCCACCGCGGCCAGGCTCGCGGGCGAGCCGTCGACTCCCACCGCCACGTGGCCGTTCATCGCCCGCTCCTCCACGGGAGGGTGGTGGAACCTCCGCGTCCACACGTTCTCCCTCCAGCCTCGCCCTCCGGCGCGCCGCCCGCGACCGGTGGGCCGGGCGGTGCGGGCCCCGGGCCGTCCCCGTCAGCGCGCTCCGCCCGACCGGTCGCCGGTCTGGTAGACGTCGGGGATGCCGTCGGCGTCCTCGTCGCGTTCCTCCTCTTCCCACAGCCGCTTGTAGAGGCGGTTGCGGCGGCGCAGGAGGACCGCGGCGAGCGCCGCGGCGACGAGGGAGCCGACGAGGACGGCGGCCTTGACGTGTTCGGCCTGGGCGGGGTCGGGGAAGGCGAGTTCGCCGATGAGGAGGGCGACGGTGAAGCCGATGCCGGCCAGGGTGGCGAGGCCGAGGACGTCGGCCCAGGCGAGGTCGGGGTTGAGCTGGGCGCGGGTGAAGCGTGCGGCGAGGTAGGTGCCGAGGAAGATGCCGAGGACCTTGCCGACGACGAGGCCGATGAGGACGGCGAGGGGTTCGGGGTCGGTGAACACCTGGCCGAGGGCTTCGCCCGAGACGCTGACGCCGGCCGCGAAGAGGGCGAACAGCGGAACGGCGACGCCAGCGGAGAAGGGATGGACGAGGTGGGCGACCCGTGCGCCGGGCGACGATTCCTCTCCCTCGTCACGGGTGGTGCGCAGGATGAGGCCCATGGCGACGCCGGCGACGGTGGCGTGGACGCCGGAGTTGTACATGAGCGCCCAGACGGCGACGCCGAGGGGTACGTACCACCACCAGCCGCGGACGCGGAGGCGCTGGAGGGCGTAGAAGAGGACGAGACCGGCGAACGCGCCGCCGAGGGCCCAGAAGTTCAGGTCGGAGGTGAAGAAGACCGCGATGATGAGGATGGCGCCGAGGTCGTCGACGACCGCGAGCGTCAGCAGGAAGGCTCGCAGGGCGGAGGGGAGGTGGGTGCTGATGACGGCGAGGACGGCGAGGGCGAAGGCGATGTCGGTGGCCATGGGCACGGCCCAGCCGTCGAGGCTGCCGCCGCTCGCCGTGGCGGTGAGGGTGTAGAGGGCGGCGGGGACGGCCATGCCGCACAGGGCGGCGACGACAGGCAGTGCGGCGGTGGCCGGAGTGCGCAGCTCGCCGACGACGAGTTCGCGTTTGAGCTCGATCCCGGCGACCAGGAAGAAGACGGCGAGGAGTCCGTCGGCGGTCCAGTGGCCGACGGAGAGGTCCAGGCCCAGGGCCGGTATGCCGAAGTGGAAGTCCCGGATCGCCTCGTAGGCGCCGCTCCACGGGCTGTTCGCCCAGCCGAGGGCGAGGACGGCGGCGGCGAGGAGGACGAGTCCGCCGACGGTCTCGGTGCGCAGGGACGCGGCGATGGCCTGGCGCTCGGGCCACGGGAGGAGACCGAAGACGGTCGTGCGGGGGCGTGCCTGGGGCATGGGGACGAGCCTCCGGGGCGTGTCGGCAGGTGGGCACACGGGCCCCTCGGACGCCGACCAGACTTCCCGGCACACCGGCATCGTTTCGTTGATGCGTTCTTTACACCCTAGCGGGTGTCCAGGAGTCTCACCAGGACGTCCCTGACCTGCTGGAACAGTGGAAACAGGGGGAAGGGCCCTGTTCCCGCCGAGGCGCGGGGCGGGGACAGGGTCCTTCGGGAGCCGGGCCGCGGGGGCGGTCAGACGGTGGTCTTCACCGGCTCCTGGTCGGTGGCCTCGTCCGCCGTGTCGAGGCCGGCGTCGCGGCGCTTGACGAAGGCGAGGAAGGAGTTCAGCTCCCGCTTGACGACAGGTGCGAGGAGGTAGAGGCCGATGATGTTGATGACGGCGAGCATGAAGAGCACCGCGTCGGCCATGTCGATCAGGGTCTGGAGGGTGAGCAGCGAGCCCGCGACGGCGAAGACGGTGTAGAGGACCTTGAAGGTGAGCTCGCTGGCGCGGCTGCGGCCGAACAGGTGCGTCCAGGCCTTCATGCAGTAGTAGCCCCAGGTCAGCACGGTGGAGATGGCGAACAGCATGACCGCGAGGGTCAGGATGTACGGGAACCAGGGCAGGACGGTGGCGAAGGCGTCGGAGGTGAGGGTGACGCCGCCGATGGACTCGCCCTGGCGGGCCTCGACGTAGCTGGCCGGGTTGGCGATGACGATGGTCAGCGCGGTCATGGTGCAGATGACGACGGTGTCGATGAACGGCTCCAGCAGGGCGACCAGTCCCTCGCTCGCCGGGTGCTTGGTCTTGACCGCGGAGTGGGCGATCGGGGCGGAGCCGAGACCGGCCTCGTTGGAGAAGGCGGCCCGCTTGAAGCCGATGATCAGCGCGCCCAGCACGCCGCCGGCGACGCCCTGCGGGTTGAAGGCGCCCTCGATGATCGACGAGACCGCGGCCGGGAC